>MNYA01000231.1 GCA_001872985.1 bacterium CG2_30_54_10
CCGCTCGGCCTTTTTGACACCCCCGAAGAGGAATACCAGGATCTACCCATCGACCTAATGCCTCAAGACGGTATCATGCTTTACACCGACGGATTAACCGATGCCACCAACCACAACCGGGATCGATACGGTATTGAGCGGGTCAAACTGAGCCTTGAGAAGGCGACCGGGCAAAAGGCATCAGAGATCGTCTTTTGCATCATGAACGACCTCAACCACTTCAAGGGAACCGCTCCGCTCGAAGATGACACCACAATCCTATTTCTCAAACTGGATCCAATCAGAAATGACTGAACCGGAACAGGTTTTTGAAAAATATGTTTTCTTCAGCTCCAGAAAGGAACGGGAGGTCTTCGCGAATGTAATCCAAACGATACTTCCCATGTCACTTGACGCCATCGATCTCGCTTACTCCGACAATCCAAACGAAACTTTCAACCACATCAACGAACGGACCCAAAAAATCCTCCAGGGCCATCCTCACCCAGAAGAAATTCAGGCAATGACCGGCGCCTTCGCCGATGGCGGCGAATTCGAGCTTCGCGGCGGAGCGCTGTCGATAATCATTTCCGCCGATCGGTACAATTTCGAGCTGATCGATAGCATGAAACGCTTTCTGTCGCCGGTTTTTCCCACGTGCATTTTCCGGAATCAGTATATCTGGGGAGTCGATTTGTACGAGAATTATTCCCGGGAACTGTTATTCGAAACCCGGATATTCGCTTCCCGAAGTCCGTTGCTCGAAGACCCCGAGATCGACATTTTCAGACGCGACGACGGAATCATCTACAAGTTCCGATTCAATACCCGCGAGCGGTTTTCCACAGACGATGGAATACATTTTTTGGCGCCTGTTTTCATGTCCCTGGCCGAGTCACTGCGAAAAAAGATGTATGAAGGTCTCGAGATACTCCACAAATACTGCACCGACAAACCCCAGTTCCGCAAACTCGAGCCGCGCACTAAAATCGGCCGGGAAATCAAGTCGCTCCTTTCCGATCGTAACTGACCCCATGTTCCAGCAAATCCGCAAATCTGCATATAATGCCGAGATAGAAAATGCCGCCTGAAACCTTGTATGACTCAAACCTCCTTGATGAGGTCATCGACGCTTGCATTAAACACCTCCGGGATCACCCGAAGGATCCCGATGCACTCTTTTACCTTGGAAATGCATTCTTCCTGAAGGGCCAGCTCGATAAGGCTTCTTTCTGCTTCGTGAAGTCGGTTAATCTCAATCCCAAGAATCCGGTCTATTACAATCATCTTGGCCATGCATATCGCCAAATGGGGGACAAAGACCAGGCCATCGCCGCCTATGAATCGGTGCTGATACTCAATTCGCGATTTGCCGACGCCCATTTCAACATCGGTCTCATATTCTACGAGAGCCGGGCCCTCGACAAAGCGCTAGCCAGCTTCGCCAACGCCCTCGCCATAAATACACGGTATGCCGCGGCAAGATATTACACCGCCCGGATCTACCAGGATCAGGGCGCGTTCAACAGGGCAATGCTCGAATACCGCCAGATCGTCGAAGACCATGTGGGGAAGGCCCTCGGCCCCGGCGGTGTGACAGTCGACTTCGGGCTTGTTTTCACCGATCTCGGCCTTCTCGATCTTGCTGAGCGTGAGTACAGGCGGCTCATCAAACAGCATCCCGAGTATGCCGACCTTCATTACCACCTTGGAATGACCCTGAAAAAGGCGGGGAAGCCTGACGAAGCCATGGACGAGTTCCGCTTGGCCATCAAGCTCAACCCGCACTACATGGACGCCAGAAGAAAATACTGGGAGTCTGCCGGTTGACCGGCGTGAAAGGGTAGCGTAACCGAGCCCTGTATCTATCTATGCTAGAATAAGGTGAATCATGTTTAAGCGAAAAAAGATCGGCGAAATGCTAATGGAGGCCGGCCACATCGCCGAGAAAGAGCTCACCATCGGCCTCGCGGAGCAGAAAAAACGTGGAAAACGCATCGGCCAGGTTTTGATCGAACTCGGCTACCTCACTGAAGACAAACTTCTTCCGGTTCTCGGTAAGCAACTGAAGGTGCCTTTCGTCGATCTGAAGAAAGTCGAAGTCAAACCTGAAGTATTGAAGATGATACCCGAAAAGATCGCCAGAAAGCATCTGTTGATCCCGATCAGCTTCGATGGAAAAAGCCTGATGGTCGGAATGGCCGATCCGCTCGACGTCTTCATCATCGACGAGATCCAGTTCCAAAACAACTGCGAAGTGGTTCGAGCGATCTGCTCCGAAAACCAGATCAATGAAAACCTCGACAAACTATACGTTGCCGGAGCCATGGCCGAGGCGCTGAGCAGCATCGGTTCCGACGGTCAGGCATCAGCCGGTGAAATCGATGCGCTGAAAAAGGCGGGCGACGACACCCCGATCATCAAGTTGTGCAACCTCATTCTGACACAAGCCGTTCAGAAGGGCGCCAGCGATATCCATATAGAACCTGACGAGGGCGAGCTCCGGGTCCGCTTCCGGATCGACGGCTGCCTGTCGATCTCGATGACTCTGCAACCAGAGGCACAGGCATCGCTGGTTTCCCGCCTGAAAATTCTTTCATCAATGGACATCTCCGAACGCCGTATCCCACAAGATGGCCGTATTCAGATGACCATCATGGACAAGCCCATCGATTTCCGCGTCAGCACCATACCTGTCTCTTTCGGCGAGAAGGTCTGCCTTCGAATCCTCGACAAAACCAATGTCCAGGTTTCGCTCGACCAGATGGGTTTCACACCCTACAACTACGAGATCCTGAAAAAATCCATCGCCTCCCCGAACGGAATGTGTCTTGTCACCGGCCCCACAGGCTCCGGCAAAACAACCACGCTCTACGCCTGCCTGAACTCGATCAAGGGCCCCGACATGAACATCTGCACCGTCGAGAACCCTGTAGAGTACAAGCTGAAGATGATCAACCAGGTGCAGGTTCGCCCCGAGATCGAACTCGATTTCGCCAAAGTGCTTCGGGCCTTCCTTCGCCAAGATCCTGATGTCATCATGCTTGGCGAGATCCGCGATGCTGAAACAGCCACGATCGCTGTCGAGGCCGCGTTGACAGGCCACCTTGTTTTCGCCACGCTCCACACAAACGATGCCCCCAGCACGGCATCCCGCCTGATCGATATGGGCGTCGAGCCGTTCCTGATTTCCGCCGCGCTCCTTTGCATCGTCTCTCAGCGTCTTGCCCGCCGGGTCTGCAAATTCTGCAAAGAACCCGACAAGACCATCACACCGGAGACACTTAAGTCTATGGGCCTTCCCCCCGAGACGATCAACGGGACATATTATCGGGGAAAGGGCTGCGAAAAATGCGGCAGCACAGGCTATAAGGGAAGGGTGGGCATCCACGAGGTCATGTACACGAACGAGAACATCCGCCGCCTCATCATTCAGAAAGGCGCCCCCGATGACTTGATGAAGGTTGCTATCCAATCTGGAATGAAGACCATCAAGGAAGACGCCATCCTGAAGTTCACCCAGGGCATGACCACCCCCGAAGAGGTCTTCGCCCTTTGCCGCGCCGATTGACCGACGCCCCCACCTTGATTTCCTGAAGGAGGGTTTATGCCCAAATACGATTGCGAAGTAAAGAATGCCAAGGGCGAGATACTCAAGACGCAGCTCACCGCTGACAGTCTTCAGAAGCTATCCGCCGCGCTCTCAGACAAGGGCTTCTACCTTATCAAGGCAACCGAGGTTAAGGCGGGGGGCGGTTTTAACTTTGGATTCGGCGGGAGTGTTTCCCAAAAAGAATTGATGGTTTTCACCGTCCAGCTTTCGACTCTTGTCGGGTCATCAATCCCGCTTGTAGAAGCTGTCGAGATCATGGGCGATCAGGCGGATAATCCGTTTTTCAAAGATGTCATCGACAAAATCGGCAAGGATCTCAGAGGCGGGATCTCTTTCTCCGCCGGGTGCCGCAAATTTCCTAAAGTCTTCAGCAATATCTTTTGCAATATGATCGAAGCCGGAGAGGCAGGCGGTATGCTCGACAAGGTTCTGGCTCGCCTTGCGTTATTCGCCGAAGCCGACAGCAAAATGCGGGGTAAAATCAAGGGCGCCCTCACCATGCCCGTCGTTCAGCTCGTTCTGGCGGTCGGTTGCGTCATCTTCCTGTTGGTCAAGATCTTTCCAAACTTCACCAAAATGTTCAAAAAAATGAAAGCCGAGCTGCCCGCCCTCACGAAAACCATGATCTTCCTTTCGGATACTTTGATAGAAAACTACATCATTTGCCTGGGCGTGGTCGTCGGCACGATTGTGGGGATCTACGCATTATTTCAAACCGAGATTGGAGAAACCATGATAAACCATTTCATGGTCCGCGCTCCGGTCGTCGGCACCCTCACAAAGAAAATCGCAGTTGGCCGGTTCTGCAGAACTTTCTGCTCGCTCCTAGCCGCGGGTGTTCCGATTTTGAACGCACTCAAAATCACGGGTTCCGTTATGGGAAACAAGCTTTTCGAAAGACTGATCGAGGAAATGGCCACCGGCGTTCAAGGGGGCAAGCGGCTGGCCGCAACGATCAAGGGAAGCTATCTTTTTCCGACGATGGTTCAGAAAATGATCGAGGTTGGTGAGAACTCAGGAAACCTCGAAATTATGCTTGAAAAAGCTGCCGACTTCTTCGACCAGGAGGTCGCCGAAGCTCTCGATGGCCTGACCTCGGCCCTGACCCCGATCTTGACCGTCTTCATGGGCATCATGATCGGCGGTATCGCTCTTTCAGTCTTCATGCCGCTCTTCTCGATCGTGCAGCAGATGAAATGATTCCCGCCGGCACGCTCATCATTATTCCGGCTTTCAATGAAGCCGTAAATCTTCCGCGCACGCTTCAAAATTTGAGGGCGGCCCTTCCAACGGGTTACGACCTGGCAATCGTCGACGATGGTTCCGACGACGAAACCGGCACGGTGGCAGCGAGTCAAGGTGCATTCTGCATTCGGTTGCCGATTCATCTGGGATACGGGGGCGCTCTTCAGACCGGGTACAAGTTCGCCATCGGGAAAGGGTATGCCTTTCTCGTCCAGATGGACGCCGACGGCCAGCATGACGCTGTAGAGGTTCCAAAACTTATCGCCCCGCTGAAAGCCGGCGAGGCCGACTGCGTTGTTGGGAACCGCTTTCATTTGGCATCGCAGTACAAGTCACCTTTCCTGCGCCAGGTAGGCCGGATATTCTTTTCCCGGGTCATCAGCTTTTTCGCGGGAATCCGGCCAAACGATCCCACATCGGGTTTCCGTGGATTCAACCGGAAAGCCCTTGGGCTTTTGACGAGGGACCACTTTCCCGTTGATTTTCCGGATGCAGACGTGTTCATCATGATGCATTTCGCCGGCATAAGAATGAGGGAAGTCGATGTGCTGATGCACTCTTCGCTGAGCGACAAAAGCATGCACTCGGGCTTTTTCCATCCGTTCAAGTATGTGGCCAAGATGCTTCTTGCCACATTCATGATCTTCATTCGCCATATCGGTGGCCTGAACTTCTGGAAGTCGGAGTGATTGTACAACTGAACATTGACCGGAGGAAATTGTGACAACTGAACTCAAAATCGACAAAATAGCCAAAATCGACAAAATCGACAAAATCGCCGGAATCGCCGAAATTGCCGAAATTGCCGAACTGCCTGAATTGCCTGAACTGCCCGATCGGCAGCGCACCTGGGTGGTGACCCTAAGCCTGGGCATTTTCTTTCTGATCCTCGATTTGGTTCGTCGGCGAAAGGTCAAGGAAGATGACTCCTGGATCTGGTTGTTCGTAGGAGTTACCACCTTCGTCCTCGGAACCAACTTCCGTCTTCTGCAAAGAATCAGCCACTTGTTCGGAATCCTGGCTCCCACCTCCACGATCTTCTTTTTCGGCCAGATTTTTCTGATGTTGCTTGCATTGCAGTCTTCCATCCGCAATTCATCAACATCGCTCCAGATAAAGAACCTTGTCCAGGAGCTCGCCTTGCTCCGCGCCGAAGTCGGCCCCTCCCGAAATTAATCTTAGGATCGTTTTAATGGAATGGATCAAGGAAAAAAAGAGCGTTTCCGCTGAGGCGCGGGTTCCTATCAAATCCTGGTGCCCAGACCTGGAAGCCGGGGCGCTGACCCGGGCGATCAACCCGGCCTGCCACCCATCCGTGGAAGCCCACGTAGCGCTGATGCCGGACTGCCACATCGGGTACGGGATGCCTATCGGCGGCGCGATCGGATGCCTGAACGTGGTGATTCCAAACGCGGTCGGCGTCGATATCGGCTGTGGAATGGGCGCGATAAGGACCACGGCCTCCGGTGCGATGAATCTCGCTTTGTGTTGAGAATCAGCTAATGCCCCTTCTTTTTGAGCAGATACCAGCAGGGTTTTCCCTAATCCCTTTCATACCGATGGTATGCGGGCAGCTTCCTCGCCCTTCAGGATGGCAAGGAATACGGTCACGATTTCAGGGTCGAGCTGAGTTCCGGAGACTCTTTTTAATTCCCGAATGACGTAGTCATACGGGTATGCCTTGCGATAGGGACGGTCGGCGATCATCGAGTCGAACATGTCGGCAATGGCCAGAATCCTCGCTCCCAGAGGGATGCTTTCGCCCTTGAGGCCAATCGGATATCCGCTTCCATCAAACTTCTCGTGATGGTACAAGGTCAACGGAGCGATGTCCCGAAGAAGGTCAACCTGCTCCATGATGGTTGCCCCGTAATTTGGATGGCGGCGAAGTTCGGCGAGTTCGTCCGAGGTAAGCTTCTCTTTTTTGCCCAGAATGACATCCTTGATTCCTATCTTGCCGATATCGTGCAGCAATCCGGCATACCGAATAGTCTCGACCTCTTCCGGGGAAAGATCGAGGCGGCGAGCGATCTTGACAGCATACTCCATGACTTTCTGGCTATGGCCGTGGGTGTAGGAATCCTTTGCTTCGATCGCGGCGGCAAGGGCCATGACCATCGACAGATACTGCTCTTTCGTCTTGGCATACATCTGCGCGTTATCAATGGCGATACTCGCCTGCGAAGCGAAGGTGGTCAATAGATCGATTTCGTTCTGGGCGAAATCGCGGGGCTTGCTCGTGTAAACGGTGATCACGCCGACGGGTATACCTCGTTGCAAAATAGGGACGGAAAGCAGCCCGGCAATCCTCTCTCGCTTAACGACCCCCAAATGCCTGGTTCGCGGATCTTTTCTGGCGTCAACCACTGAAATTGGAAGCTTTTGAGAAATGACGCATCCGAGGATGCCTTCGCCCACCTTGATCGGAGTCGAGGTCAGAAAGGACTTTGACAAACCTCGCGCGGCTCGCACTTCGAGGAAGGTTCCGGTGGGGTCGAGAAGCCGAAGTTCACATCTCAGCGCATGCATCATTTCCATCGAAAAATTGACGATCGAATCAAGCACCTCATCGATCATCAGAGTTGAGGTGATCGACTGGGAAATCTCGAAAAGAACCGATATCTCGTCTATCTTCCGTTCGAGGAAGAGGCGTGTTTTAACGTTCTCCACCGCGGTTGCCAGAAGGTTGGACAATGTGGTGAAGGTGCGAAGATGCTCCCGGGTGAATGCGTTTTTTCTCGTCGCGGAAAGGTTGACCAGGCCGATGTGGCGACCGTGGACGGTCAAAGGGATCGTCAGGAAAGAGTTGATCCGGGCTCTCATGACCTGCGCAGCCGGAGTCGGATCGGCGCCGGAGAGAAAAAGCTGCTGGCATTTAACGATCTTGGCCGGTTTCTCGCGGATCTTTTCGGTGATTTCCTTGATGTGATTGGTCAGATTGGTCAGGCTGTTGGGTGCGAGCGGCTTGTTGGAAACATAATACCGGGTTTCCTCGTCGTTATAGAAAAGGTCGACCACTCCGAGTTCATGGGGAATGAGCTGCGAAAGATACTCGAACGACAACCCGATAAGTCCTTCGAGCGTCTGAACCGCCGAAAACCGCTTCGCGAGCTGGTTCAATTTTTCCATTTCCCGGATCCGCCCCTCGCGCTCGCGGACCAGCTTGAAATGCTCGATCGCCATTCCGGCGAGGTTCGCGTGGACGGTCGCATCTTCAAGATCGGTGACGCTGAAGGTCACCTTGCGGACCACATTCGCCACCACGAGCAGGCCCACCGCCTGGGTAACGGTCAGCAAAGGCAGAATCACGGCTGAATGGAAGGGAATCCCTTCGAACTGGGGGTCGTGCAGTTCCTGGGTGAACATCATCCGCTGACGGCTGGTGAACGCGTTTCTCAAGAGAAGGGCTTCACCCGTAAGATGACCGTCATCGGAAAGGTCTTCCGTCGGCGGGCTGGCGGGAAATCCATACTCGCTCGTCGAGGTAAGCGCCGTCCGTCGCTCAGGGCACTTTATACGGATCGGGCGCCTTCTGGCTTTCCCGGCCGAGGCGGTCATGACCAGCTCGAACGTCTCAGTCGTCAGGAGCATGATGAATGCTTCATCGGCATTGATTCCATCGCGAACCGAGGCGGCGATCTTTTTCAGAAGATCGGAAAGTTCCATTCCTGAGGAAAGGGCCATGGAAAGGTCAGAGAGGCGAGAAAGGCGTTCGAATGTCTTTCGCGACTGCTTCTGCAATGAGGAGAGTGACGTCGGATTTTTAGGCATGTTCCACACTCGGTTTCTCGTAGATATGCACTCGGTTTCGGCCCGCCTGCTTGGCACTATAGAGCGCCAGATCCGCGGCCTGAATCAGGTCTGAAGGAGTCTGGCACGAACTGGTCAGCGTGCAGGCCACTCCGATTGAAATCGTGATCGGAAGGCAACCTTTTTCGGCCTGAAGCGGGGTTCCCTCAACGGCGTGCCTGATGCGTTCCGCGAAGAACGAAGCGCCGGAGAGGGGCGTTTCGGGCAGAATCACGGCGAATTCTTCCCCGCCATAGCGAGCCACGGTATCGATTTTCTCACGGACAGAGCGTTCGAACAACTTGCCGCAATGGGCGAGGACGCGGTCGCCGAGAAGGTGGCCCCATGTGTCGTTGAAGCGCTTGAAGAAATCGATGTCGAGAATCATCAACGAAAGCGGGTTGCTGTAGCGGCGTGCCCGGACAAATTCCTGTTTGAGGGTTTCCTGGAAATAACGGTGATTGAATAGCCCCGTCAGTTGATCGGTGAAAGCGAGTTTTTCGGTGCGGCGATGGATGAGCGCGTTCTTGATGCTGGTGACGAAGATGCCCGTAAACTGGGAGGTGACTTCGAAATCTTTATCGGTAAATGGAGGCTCTTCGCTTCTCGTTAGATGGATAAGCCCGACGACAGTGTTCCCGAGGATAAAGGGGAGATGCATCACATACCGGTACCCCGATGCCGGTTTCTTCTCCTTGCGCTGAGGGTGGAAAAAATCTATCGCGACCCCGGCGGGATCTGCCAAAGGCGGGTCTCCCGGATATTCCCTGAAGATCGAAAGGATCTCCTGGAAGAGAGCCTTTTTGAACCCGGGGGCAAGTCGTTGGCCCGGTTGAACCAGGATACGATAGGTTTTATCGAGTTCGTCGAACATCAGAATCGAGATTGTGGTAAATGAAATGAGCTTTCCGAAATGGTCGAAGGCTTTTCGTAATACCATGGTCGGATCGAGGGTGGAAGCCAGTTCTTTGCTGATCTCAAGAAAGATACTGTTGCGCAGGTTGTTTTCGAGAAGAATCTCTCGATCGGCTTTGATGAGTGCCATCATTGCCTCGCGCTCGATCGCGACGGCCAGTTGCTTCGAGACCAGGTGCAGAAACCGGTACTTTTGTATAGCCGATTCCGTATCCGCGGAAGTGCGAGGAGCGCTTACCAACAGCGCATGCAACGGCCCATCGCTGATGGGAAGAGAAATGACGATCATGTCTTTCGGCGATCGCGATCGGCCCTCGCGGTAGGGAAAAGCCACGGGTGGCTTGCTGTGCGGATCATCCCACCCGTTTGTGCCGGGACGCGCAAGGTCGGAAAGCACCTGAGAACGGACGGAAAGCAGCATCTTTTCCAGAAGCGGTTTTTGAACCCGAAAACCGGCAAGGATCTCGAAATCGGCTGCAGGCTTGCCTGTAGGCTTGCCTGTAGCAATGTTTTCGGCCTTGTCTACGGCTTCGTCTGCGACCCTGTCTACGGTTTCGTCTACAGTTTCGTCTACGGCCTCGTCTACAGTCTGGCTTACAGCATTGCTCATGGTCTTGCCTGCAGCCTCGTTTACGGTCCGGCTTACAGCATCGCTCGTGGTCTTGCCTGCGGCCTCGTCTACAGTCCAGCTTGCAGTCTGGCTTGCAGTCTGGCTTGCAGTCTGGCTTGCAGTTTCGCCTGCTGATTCGCCGGCGGTTTCGCTTGCGGTATCGCTCGCTGATTCGCCCCTGGCTCGATCTTTGCGCCGATTTCCGTGGCGTGCGGGGCTTTCATGGCCGGCATTGCCGTCAGGGCTTTCAGGGTTGAAACGGATCAACGAGGCGCAGTCCAGGTCAAGGTATCTGGCCAGTTCCGCTAGAAATCTGCAAAGGCTGGGGCGAAACTCCTGCCCGGAAAACAAAAGGCGGGAAAGCTGATACAAGCTCTGTACCTCGTTACGACTCTCCTTCAACTGTTCCAGCAGTCGGCCTTTTTCGACGAGTCCCGCGATGTGCGGAATGATCGTGCTTATCAGGGAAAGGTCGGCTTTGGTGAAACCGGATTGCGAACCGGAGCGGTTGAGGTTGAGAACCCCAATCGTCCGGCGGTGGATCTTCAACGGAATCGAAAGAAACGATCCTCCTTTGGCGCGACGCCGCAATGGAAGCCCGGGATCGGCCCGAGCGAGATCGTCCACGAAAATCGGCTTTCCGGTGCGAAGAACCTGTCCGGCGATTCCTTCGTCTGGAGGGAGGGTCGCCGAAATCGATTTTCCCTTGGCTCCCCGATGAGGGTGGCCGGCAGAGAAATGCAGATGGAGACGGTTTGATGGTTTGTCAAATACCATGATCGATCCGGATTGCGCGCCGATCAGGCCTAATGTCTTGGCGAGGATGAAACTCAGGAGCTGGCCCATGTCCGATGTCGTGGCGGTCTGCCGCGCAAGCGCTGAATGGAACTGTGAAATCTTTTCTGGTGTCGTGTGCGTCATATCGCTTACATTCCTCTGTAGGCAAGGGAAACCACGGTCAGGTCGTCGCTGGCCTCATTCTCCCCACGAAAGGTCTGGATGGTTTGGAAGACCTGCTCAACCAAAGGTTTGGGCGAAAGATCAGCCAGCCGTGCGAACATGGTCTCGGTGTTCTTAAAGCCGAACCGCTCTCCCTGAGGGGATTTTTCGTCGTAAAGCCCGTCGGAAAACAATAGGAAAGAGTCGCCCGGCGCCATCCTGAAGGGGGTGGTTCCGTAACTCTGGTTTAAGGGCGCCATTCCGAGAGGGAAGGCGCTCTCGCCTTTCAACATCGCGACCTGGCCTGCAAGGCGTGCCACCAGCGGACCATGGCCGGCGGAGGCGATTTCGGCTTTTCCGGTGGCGGGATCGATCGCAACGATCTGCATCGTAACAAACATCATCTCCTCAATTTCCTTTGACAGTCGATCGTTTATCAGGCTCAGGATCTTCCCAAGATCCGAGGTTTCGTGAACCGCGGAACGAAGCAGAATTCGAGTGGTTGCCATCAACAACGCCGCGTGTATACCTTTTCCGGAGACATCGCCCACGGCAGCCAGCCAGCGCCGGTCTTCAAGGTGGAGGCCGTCGAAAAAATCCCCGCCGATTTGCTGGGCCGGGTCGCTTCGTCCGAACATGTCGAAGGCGGCAAAGATGTCCGGGAATGACTTTGGAAGTAGCCGGGTCTGAACCTCCTTGGCAAGGTCGAGCTGAAGTTGCATCTGATCCTTTTTGTGTTTTTCCTGAAGGAGGCTCATGTTTTCTATCGTAACCACCACTAAATGGGCAATCGCTTCGAGAAGCTGTTGATCCTGCTCCGTGAAGGTCAACCCGTTGGTCTTGTTGTTGACGTTGATCACGCCGAGAACTGTTCCCTCGCCTAGAAGGCCATGCCCCAAAAGCGGGACGGAAAGCAGGGACCGGTTGAAATAACGCTCGAGCGAACGTTTATGGAATTTTTCAGAGGCCTCAATGTTATCCAGGCGCAACGATTTTCTCGAACTTACGACGTGGCCCGAAATCTCCTCGCCGATGGGTATCCGTGTTGTCTCAGCAACGCCCGATGGAAGGCCGTAACTCTTCTGGATGCGAAGGTGCTGGCCGTCAGGCTCAAGGGTCAGGAATGAGATTCGATTGACCTTCAACAGCCGGCGGATGATCTCGATCATCTCGGTGAAAAGGTAATCTTTGTCGGAAAGTTTCCCCATCAATCCTTCAAGAGCTTGAATCGTCTCAAGTTTTTCCTGGTAGTTCAGGGTGACTAACAATGCCGCGCTGACTCCATTCACGAGAAACCCAAGGAGGTCCCTGTCACCTTGGGTGATCGGTTTGTTGGAAGGCGAACGAAACAGTACCACCCCGCCCAGAAGGTTTTGCTGATGATTCCCATCCGGGTCGTTGAAAAGGGAACCCTTTTGCGCGGTAGTTATCAGAGGGAAAATGACACGAATTGGCTGGGAACCTTCCTCATCGGAGCCGAATTTAGCCGCCCCATCCGCTAGCGAATCAAGCATTGGATTTTTGGAATTCAGGAATGCAGCCAGGTCGAAACTTTCGGGTTGTTCTCCGAAAATCCGGTTTACTTCGAGGCCGCCCGTTTCGCGCGAACTCAGGAAAACCGCGCCCGATCTCTGTCCAAACAGAAGGTTGAGGTCTTCGATCATGTGGCCGATAATCTCAGAAAGATTTACCGAGCTCGTCAGAACACTGATTGTCATGTTGATCTTTTGCAGTATTCGGCGCTTTATCTCGGCCATTCGAAGATGGAAAAGATGCGCGAACCAGAATCCAAGCTGATTGGCCAGAATGGTGGTCTGTTTGGTGAGAGCGGCTTTGTGCCGAGGACATTGAAAATACGCTCCGAAGAAACCGTAATTTTTGTCGCCAACCTGGCAAGGAAAAATCCGCTGATAGCGACTCGGCCGCGTCCGCATGGACTTCCCCTGCCGGGGATCGCCGGTTCTTACGACGACCATCGCAGAGTCTTGCAAAATCCCCAGCTTTTCATGATCCAGGAGGTCTTGAATAAATTCTCTGAGGTGTTCGGGGGGGTCCTCATCTTTGCCGATCGAGCTTGCAACCACGATTTGAACCTGATTTTCGTGTATCCGTTGGATAGCGAACACGTGGTCTGCTTTGAGCTGCTTCTGCGTTCCGGTCAGGAACCCGGCCAAAAGCTCAGCGTCTTTTTGCATCCATTGGGCCAACGCCTCCGGCCCAAGACCGTGTCCGCCGACATCCACATCGGCCTGGCACAGCCTCTTCAGGGTCTCATTCAGGAAATCCAGAAAAACCATTTTCAATTTAACTCGGCCATTCGTTCAGATCCCGCCGAGGGGAGTATAGCTGAACCAATTTTCCGAATCAAGCCGATCCCGACGGCCTGGAAATTTTTCTCAAAAATTTTCTCAAAAGCCTTGAAAAGTTGTTGGGTACGTGATAAAATCGAAAAGCTTTGTTGCGATTGAAAGGTGATTTACGTATGGGAAACACAGCCTCAGCTGACAAGAATGCGCGAAAAGCTGAACGGCGCAAGAGCGTTCGTGTACAAGTCAAATCAGAGCTGAAAGCTCTCCGGAAAAAAGCTCTTGAGATGATTGCCTCTAAAAAATCGGAGCAAGAAGTGCAGGCCGAGTTAAATGCAGCAATCAGCAAGTTTGACAGGGCCGCCGGCAATACCTACATTCATCATCGGACCGCATCGAGAAAGATCGGCCGGATGATGCGTGCAGCCCACAAAGCCAAAATCGCCGGCGCTGCTGTCGGCACCGCTGCCAAGTAGCCGCTAGATGGTAACTTCTCAAAAAAGGGGGGCACGCGCCCCCCTTCGCCTCGCGAAGTGAATTCGCGAGGCTCATCCCCCGCGGTCGGGCGCTTTGCGCCCTC
>MNYA01000140.1 GCA_001872985.1 bacterium CG2_30_54_10
GAAGCCGCTGATAAGGCAGTTGCATCGGGAATTTTCTGTTCATGACGTCGATCAGATCCTTGCCGCGGGTATACAGGTTATGGGGGGCCTTGCGAGTGTTGTCGCGGAAAAAGGGGGCCCCGTTGCTGATTTCATCTATCGCAAAAGCCTTCTGTTGGCCGATATAGGCGTAGCCCTTCGGGCTTCCTCCGCAATGGACGTAAAGCGCGTTGACCTCGAGAGCCCGGTCCAAAAAATACTCCCGGCAGCTTCTGACTGGACCAATGACGCCCGGAACATGGTAGAACAAAGCCATAAATCTTGTGATTCCGCCTTCCACCGGGATTTCGTAGACCACTTCCGCCTCATCCATGGCTGTTTGAGGCCTGGCAAGGTTGTGATTCTCGATCATCACGGCCAGAGGTCTCATTCCGGAAGTTTCCCTGACCTGAGGATCGTTTCCCGACCATGGTTCCAGGGGCTTCATCACCGCGGGGAACGAATCAACAGGGCTTGGAAGCCGCGGAAACGTCATGACGGGCGAAGAAGCGGGCTTTCCTGAAATCACAGCCGGAAGCGGGGGAAGCGCTGCCACCGCTGATGCCGGAATCAAGCTGGGGGGCAACTCCGGAGGGGGCGCTTGGCGAAGAGGCTTTTTGAACGGCCTTTTTCCCCGTCTCTTGCTGAGCCTTGGATCGAGTAGGGTTCGAAACCAGATCGGGTGGAAGAATTCCCTTCTTTTGCGAATGGCTCCGAAGTCGATATCGGCGGAAAGCGCCGGGGAAGCCGAAGATGTCGTGGCAGCAGAAGATGTCCTGGGAGCGGAAGCTGCCGTCATTACTGGAGTCGCCTGAATTGCCGTAGCTGCCGAAACCGGGCCAGGTTGATCCCGAACCGTCTGAGCGAGCGGGTCCGGCGGAACAACCTGAACGGCTGTAGAATCAACTGCGGGAGCATTCGTCATGGCGCCAAACCAAGTATCTGCCGGGGTGCTGGGCCTTGTGCCAGCCGTGATGCCAGGCAGGGTGCCGGGGGAAGTGCCGGGGGAAGTGCCAGGCGAAGAAACCGGCGCTACGGGCACACTAAGCACTGCGGGTGCGACCAGGGCAGCCGGAGCCCTCGTACCCAAAGCAAGTCTTTGAATGAAAAGCGGGAAAAGAGCGCGGCAGTCCGACGACAACCGGTTCAGCCGGTCAGCGTAGTATTCCGCCAGAGGTCCAGTCATCCCCGCTATTCCTTGAATCTCGGAGTCGATCTGGCCGAGCCGGGACCGGATGATTCCCTCAGCGCCGGGATTGGCAAGAAGTCCGGTTCCAGGTTCGGAGCTGAGAGAACCTTCCAAAAGGGTCTTGATTTCCGTAAGTTGGTCTCGCAAACCAAGATAGTGGCGGATTCCCTCTGTTTGCTGGGCAAACAGTTGTTGTGAAAAGAATGCCGCAATGAGAATAGAAACCACAAAACCCGCGACAAAAGTTGAGTTTTTCATGTTGGTAGCCTCAATGAGGGATGGTGAACTCTTCAATCGGTTGCGTCCGGTTTCCCATCGATTTGGGTTGAACCAGACCCCCGGAAATAACCAGCTTCATGGCTTCCTCGACCCCAAGGGCGCTGTCGATGACCTGGGTGCGGTCCACAAGAAGGAGAAAACCCGATGTCGGGTTTGGCGTCGTCGGGATGAAAACAGACACCATCTTGCGTTCCAGAAACTCCGCGGATTGGCTCCAGACCGCAGCATCGTTCGTGACAAAACCTATGATCCACAATTCCCTCCGCGGATATTCAACCAGGACAACCCGCTGAAAATCAGACTTCTGCTGCTGGAAAAGAATGTCCGAAACCTGCTTTATCCCTACATAGAGCGACCTTACCACCGGCAGGCTTTCGAGGGAGTATTCCACCCAATGCCACAAACGCTTTCCGAGAACGTTCTGACCGATGATTCCAACCGACACGAACAAAAAAATCGTGAATATGATACCGAGGCCGGGAATGCGATATCCGATGCCCCTGCTGACCGACTCCCCCAGGAATCCATCCGCCCAAAGAAACAGTTGGAACATAATGAAAAGCGTCACGACAACCGGAACCAGAAGAATGACCCCCGTGAGGAAGTAGTTCCTCAGCCGCGTGGAAAGAGCCTTCAGGGATTCCAGGAGGATGCCGGCGACGGTTCTCCAGCGGTCGTGTTCAATTGGTGGAAGATCGTTCTGAGGCATTCGTCATGTCCAGTTTGACAAGTATGGTCTTTCTGGCATCGGCTTGCAACACTTCAATCCGAAATCCGTCAATCAGGAGACACTCGCCAGGTTGGGGGATTCGGCCAAGCCGTTCAAGGATGAGGCCGTTAAGGGTGTTTATTCCCTCCGCCTCGCAAAATACCGCACTGGTCTGTACGCAGAATGTAGCCAGATTCACCTCGCTACGCGCTGTAATCGTTCCGTCGGAGTTAAACTTGATCTCAGCGGGAGATTCATCGAATTCATCCTCGATTTCGCCGACCACCTCTTCTATGAGATCTTCGAGAGTGACCATACCGGTCGTCGATCCGAATTCGTCGGCGACGATCGCAGCCTGGAAGCTTTGAACGCGCATCTGGTGGAAAAGGTCGAAGGCGCTGCTCATTTCCGGGGCAACAATGACACCGCTCAGGAGTTCGCGCAATGGCTTTGTTTCAGCCCCCATCAGAAAAATATCCTTGAAATAAAGGAACCCGATGACGTGGTCAACATTCCCTTCATAGACCGGAATTCTGGAATAACCCGTTTCGGAAAAAACCTTGCGAGCCTGCGCCAAAGTCGCGGAAACATCCAAAGTGACCATGGCCATTCGGGGCCTCATGATCTCACAGATATTTCTTTCTTTCAATCCGATGATCCCGCGAGCCATGCGGTGAGGGCGATCCCTGAGAACCCCCGACGAGGCCCCGCAACTCAACAGGATCAAAAGCTCCTCACGCGAAAGAGATCTCTTTTTTTTTTCTCCGCCGAGCTTCAGGAAATCCATGATTCCCCGCGTGATCCGTGTGACGATAAGAACGGGAATCGCCAGCAATCGATCGAAGAACCTGAGCAGGAAAAGGAATCGAAGGGACTGCGCCAAAGGCTGACTGGCGAAAGCCATTTTTGGAACCAGCTCGCAGAAAAGGAAAATGAAAACCGAAAGGGCGAATGTGGCGGCGGAAACTGTGAACGGTTGAAATTCATTCAGAACCTGGCTGAAAAAGGAGGTCGCCACGACAAGTGACATGTTGGTTCCGATGAGGGTCAATGCCAGAAACCGCTCGGGAGCGCGAATTATATCGAGCAGTTGCTTCTCGGACACCTTCCCCGAAATCTTGGCACGCTGCCGCAAGGAGGCCACATCAAGACTGACGAACCCTGTCTCACACCCGGCGAAAAAAGCCACCAGCAAAAGAAATCCGCAAGTCACGAAAGTGTTGAATACCAACTGCATTGGCAAGTTTATGCCCCCGCGCCAGGCACGGACGCAGCAGTTCGGGGCTTCCGAACCACCTTGAGACGAAGGATTCGGTTCCCTTTGATGTCCGTGACCTGGAGAGAGGCCTGGGGATCTTCAACCCGTTCGTCCCGTTTGGGAATTCTTCCGAGGCGTTCAAGAACCAATCCCCCGACGGTCTCGGAATCCTCGTAATCGAGCTTGATTCCAAGCTCGGCTTCGAGATCGCTCAGACTGTAGCGGGCATCGACACTCCAGGTGTCATCCCCCTGGGCAACAATCGGAGGAAGTTCATCCGAATCGTATTCGTCAACAATCTCCCCGACGATTTCTTCCAAAAGATCCTCGATCGTGACCAGCCCCGAGATTCCGCCGAACTCATCGACCACCAGGGCTACGTGCAGTTTGCGCTTCTGAAACTCGCGAAGAAGATCGTCGAGTTTCTTTGTCTCCGGAACGAAATACGCGGGCCGCAACATTCCTGCCAGCTTGAACTCTGTTTTGATCTCATCGAGTTTCACCAGGATGTCCTTGACATAGACGATTCCGACAATCTTATCGAGCGTTCCCTCGAAGACCGGAAACCGCGAATGGCCGTCATCCCGAAAGAGCTTGAGCAGATCGTCAAGCACGATGGTCACCGGAACCGCCATGATGTCGGGGCGGGGAACCATCACCTCCCGAACAAGGGTATCTCCGAACTCGAAGACCGAACTGATCATCTCTTTCTCATCGCGGGCGATTATTCCGACCTCCTCTCCGAGTGAAAAGTAGCTGTCGATCTCTTCGAGGGAGGTTGCCGAACCAAGTTTCTGATTCCAATCCGAAAATGAAGGAAACACTCGGTGAAGAACCCATGTTACAAGACCGGTGATGGGCGAGAGAAGATAAATGATCATCCGAAGCGGCTTAACAGCCATCTTGGCGAAACCGACAGAGTTGTACAAGGCGACCGTCTTGGGAGTGATTTCCCCGAACACCAGCAGAAGGATGGTCATCAAAAACGAAGATTCCGCCACAGCCATATTCGGGGAAGTCCATATTGTCGACCAGGAGCTCGCCCCCGGGATTGCTGTCTGAGCCGCCCATCCGCGAGCGGTCTCGATCATGAAATGCGTGGCCATGGCGGTCGCGATAACGTTGACCAGCGTGTTTCCGAGAAGGATTGTGACGAGCATCGTTTGCTTGTCCGCAAGAATTTTAAGAATCTCGGCCGCTTTTCGATCGCCTTCGTCTTCGAGTTTCTTCATACGGATAGGGGAAAGCGAGAAGAGCGCGGTCTCGCTTGCGGAGAAAAAAGCGGACAGGCAAAGCAGACCAATGAAAACCAGAATGGAAAAGGAGTTATCCATTGCTGAAAATTATTTCACCCAAGTTCTTCAGTTGTGCGTGATCGGTTCTTTTTTGGGACGGCGGGGGGCGGCTTTCCGGGTTGTTCCCGGGCCCTTCGCGGCTGCGCGTTCTACGAGTGGGGAATGCTCCTCATTTACCTCGATTCCCTTGAGGAGCTTCTGATCGCAAAGGTGTGAAAAAATAGTTACTTCACGTTCCTTCATCCGTCGGAAGTCTTCCTTGCCATCGTGGTCGTACTTCCGTAGATGAAGCAGACCATGAATGAGCAGGAAAATGACTTCAAGGCCCACAGAATGCTTCAGCTTCGTTGCCTGCCTGCAGGCTGTCTCGATGCTGATCACGATGTCACCCATGAGCCGGATCTCGGATTCGAAAACCTCTTCCATGGGGAAGGAGAGAACGTCGGTGGGCTCATCCTTGCCGAGATGCTGGTCGTTCAGTTTCTGGATGAAATCGTCATCGCAAAAAACCAGCGAAAGCTCGGCGTTCTCAGGAAGACCTTCGAAGCGCATGATTTCTTCCGCAATCGCGCAGATTCTGCGCTTGTTAAACTGGATCCTCTTTTGGCGGTTGTTGATGAGAACTTCCATCTGAAGCCCCCTTGGGTTGATTGGACAGCTTTCCAGGATAATCGACCCTCCCATGATACATGGAAGTAGTAACCCTGACAAAAGTCTGCTGTATTTTTTCTATGTCTTTCAAGGTAAGATCGCTCTCGTCAAGCTGGTTTTCATCGTTAAATTTGTTCTCGATGATTTTTTGCACCAGACCTTCTATCCGGCTGTGAGTGTGCGAGGAGAGCGTCCGGGAAGCCGCTTCGATGGAGTCGGCAAGCATGATTATCGCGGCTTCCTTGGTCTGAGGCTTGGGGCCGGAATATCTGAACCTTTCCTCGTTGACCTTCTCCCCGTCGGTATCCGTTTTCGCCTGCTCGTAAAAATAGGTGATCAAGGTCGTCCCATGGTGCTGGGCAATGAGAGAAAGGATCCGTTCGGGAAGGCCGTATTCCCTGCCGAGGTCCAGGCCGTCACGAATGTGTCCGACGAGGATAAGGCTCGACATGTATGGAGTCACCTGATCGTGCCGGTTGTAATTCGTCTGGTTTTCAGCAAAATAAGCCGGCCGCTTGAGCTTCCCGATATCGTGGTAGTAGCCCCCGATCTTTGCCAACAGCGCATCGGCGTTAATCTCATTCGCGGCCGCCTCAGCGAGGTTCCCGACGATGATGCTGTGCTGGTATGTTCCAGGGGCTTCCTCTGCAAGCCGCTTGATGACCGGTTGAGAAAGATCGGCAAGTTCGAGAAGCCGCGAACTCGTAGCCAGAGAAAAGAAACTCTCGATGTATGGCATCGCTCCATTGGTCAGGATTCCGGAAAGAATCCCGTTTCCGAACCCGCATCCTACCATCTCCAAAAGTCCGGGAACCTTCATGATCGAAAAACTCTCGGCATCCAGCATCAAAAGCCCTAGAACGGCTGCGCTGTTTCCGATTCCGATCTTGACCCCTGACCATCCGATCGAGCTGCGCAGGTTGGATTCCTTCGAAGCGCCCCGCCAGGCAAGAATACCGACGACACTCCCAAGAAGGCCCACGATCGCAAATTTGGCGTTCGCCTCGGCGACAAGGAACATCAGCACACCCAACAAAACCTGGTTGAACATTGCCACCTGGAAATCGAGAAGGATGGCCATCAGCATCCCGACCGAAGGCAGTGGGGTAAGAAGAATCGCCAGGCTTGGCTGGCCGTAGGCGTTTCCAAATGAATAGACAGCTTTGCCCAGGAGGAGAGCCATTATCCATAGCCCTCCGATCAGCCGAAAAAGTTCCGCCTCCTTCAAAATCTGCAACCTGGTCAAACGCAAATATGAAAGGGATATCACCACTAGGAGCGAAGCCAAAAGCAAGTTTCCGAACAGCGCCAGGAACTGGTTCTTTTGGATTTGACTTTCGATGGTCTTAAGGATCCAGAGATCGTCCGCGGTTACGATAACCCCTTTTTCAACGATTTTCTGCCCTTTTGAAAAAGCTCGCATTACCGGCGCGACAGCCTTTGATGACGCCTCCCGCAACAACTTGGTCTGCGCCTCGTCCTCGATCGCGTTCAACGAAAGGGCATTTTTCACCAGTTCCGCCATGATCTGCTTGAAACGCAGGTTTCCGGGAAGGGCAAGGGTGTTTTTCTTCACTTTTCTGCGGATGATCTCGAGGGTTTTGGTGGTTATTGTCTCCTGCGAGTAATTTCTGAGAATCTGCCGCGACGAACGCTTCAACCGCTCAAACTCCTGTGGGGTCAAAATGGCGAGGTCGCGAAGAGCATCCGGCTCAAGCAACTGTTCGAAAGGGAAGTATGAAGCGATAGCACCTTCCGGGGCTTCGAGAGGTTCGGAAGCCCCGTGGATTTTCTGGGATTCGTAAAACTGCGATGCATCGTCGAAAAACCTGTCAAGCTTTGAAAGCATCTCTGCTTCGGTGTTGTCCAGATGCGTGATCACTGGCCCGATTTTCTCTTCCTCGAGGTGCTTCAATTCCTGGGTTTTCTTTTCATCGAGGAACGAAATCGACTTGGGGCAGAGAATCGTCTTGGGGGCTTCCTTGCCTTCCTCGACATCCGCGCTGAAGCCGGTGAACTCAATGCTCAGGATCAACACGATCAGTGCGGCAAAACCCGCAATCTGAAAAAGAAAGCTCCTCTGCCTCTTGGCCGGGATCTCCAACCAGCTCAGGAATGTTGAAAGAATGAAGGATGGATTCTCGCTCACGGCGTCGCCCCGGGCTCCTTCTGTTCGGGGGCTTCACGAAAGAAATTTTCATAAGCCCTGATGATCTTTTTTACAAGCTCGTGACGGATCACGTCGGAAGCTGAAAGGTCTACAAATGCGATGTCGTCAACGGCTCCAAGAACATCGCGCAATGTCACGAGCGCCGAATCGCGCGGGGAAGGTAGATCGACCTGGGTCCGATCCCCGGTCACCACAACCCTCGACCCAAAGCCCATCCTGGTCAGGAACATCCGCATCTGCCTAACCGTGGTGTTCTGGGCTTCATCGAGAACGATGAAAGCCTCGTTGAACGTGCGGCCACGCATGAACCCCAGCGGCGTGATCTCCAGAATTCCCTGACGGAGGAGCTGCTGAAATCGGGAAACTCCCAAAAACTCTTGCAGGGCGTCGTAAAGCGGCCGAAAATGTGGGTCGACTTTTTCAAGGAGATCGCCGGGAAGATACCCCAGCTTTTCTCCCGCTTCGACCGTAGGCCTGGAAAGAATTACCCGGCTGACCTGCTTGTCCCGCAAAGCCTTAACCGCCATTGCGATCGCGAGGTAGGTCTTTCCCGTTCCGGCGGGCCCAACCGCGACTGTAACCAAATGGTGGCGGATTGCCTCGACGTATTCCTGCTGTTTGAAGGTCTTCGGCCGAACCGATTTGCCGGAAAGCGTGCAGATGACTTCATCGAAAGGCTCTTCATGAATGAGAACCCCAACCCCGCCGGACGCCGGAACCGGCTTGGTGAATTCGGTGAAGATCCGTTCAAGCTCTGCGTTGTCGAGATCGCCGTCTCCCGGAACCTCGAGACGGCGCCCGAGTATTTTGACGAAACGCTTCACCAGGATTATCTGGTCCGCGGGGCCTTTGAGATGAAGGCAATTTCCACGTGCTCGGGCCGAAATCTGAGGAATTCGCCTGATCAATCCAAGGCCGCCGTCACCCGGACTGGCGCAAAACAGCCGACGGGAAACCGCCTCGGAAAGTTCAAGAGTTTCTTCGGTCACGTTCATTCGGATTGCGGGGGGGGCTCTGAAATGTCGGAGGCTTCGAGGGTAACCCGGCCGAACCCTCCTGCCTGGAATCGCCTCACGATATCGACCGCGGCACGGCGCTTATCGGTTTGGCCGCCGCTCAAAAGAAAATGCATTCTGCAGGCATACTCGCCCAGGAAGCGCTCGAACTGCTTCTCTGCTTCAAAAAAGCCGGGAAGGATATCGGAAAGCCCTCTCTTTTCTAAAAGTTCGCAAAGCAGTCGGGCTGATGCCTCTGGATCTTCGGTGGGACCAGGAATCGTGTTGATAAGGCGCAAAGCCTCCCCCATTTTCAGAAGACGATAGTCCAGAATTCCTGGAAGGTCAAGAAGCTCCAGGCGGCCTGAGATCTTGACCCATTGTATGTCACGGGTGACTCCGGGAATGTTGGCGACTCGCGCAGCCCGTCTTCCGGCGAGCGCATTGATCAGAGTCGATTTGCCGACGTTCGGAATTCCCACGATCAAAAGACGCCGGCTCACCCGCCCAACGGGGGCTCTTGCCCCAAAGGCTGCTTCCCGGACGGTTGTCGATAGGTTTTTCACCAAGGTCGCCTCCCGGGAGTCAAGGGCAACGCACCGTTCTCCATCAGAGGTGAACCGTTCGATCCAACGGGCGGTCTCCGCCTCGTTGGCAAGGTCGGCTTTCCCTAGAACGATCACCGAGGCTTTGCCGAGTTTTTTGACCAGTCCGGGAAGCCGTGAAGAAAGAGGCATCCTGGCGTCAAGAAGCTCGATCACCAAATCTACAACAGGGAGGAAACGCTCGATCGAGCGGAGTGCCTTACGAATATGCCCGGGAAGCTCGCGCCTCGCCTTTGAACCTTCGCTCATCCGCGATCGGGAAGGTTCGCCGCAATTGAAGGGTGCGAATGGCCGACGATCGACCTGATCCGTTTCAGGGGGGAGTAAATGAGAACCGCCTGCCCCTTGAGATTCTTCAGCGGCATGGGGCCCCAATAACGACTGTCGGCGCTGTTATTCCGGTTGTCACCCATTACAAACAGACTGTCGGCAGGTACGACGGTCTGGTAATCCTGCCAGGGGGGCTCGGCAATATATGGTTCTTTCAGCGCGGTCCCGTTGATAAAGACCGTTCCCTCGACAATCTTGATCTCATCGAATGGAAGGCCGATCACCCTTTTGATGAAATCACGCGGGGCCGCCTTCGGGTCGGGATCGGGGAATTTGAAAACGATGACATCGCCTCGCTTCGGCGTTGAAAACCAGATGCGGGGAAGGATCGGAAAACGGCCATCCAGGGAAAGATCGGCCACGTAGGCAAACCTGTTAACCAGGATTCTGTCGCCCGAACGGGTAAGAGCCTTGGTCACGGGATCGTATTTTTCGCCAAACAGGGTTGGTTCCATGCTTCCGGTGGGGATCCAGAAAGCCTGTATTACCAAGCTGCGGATGACCAACGCCAGAACGAAGGCAATAAAAATAGTTTCATTCCATTCACGGAAAGAAGATTTATAGCTGACGGAAAATTCCCGGGTCTGAATGATCTGGCCATCGCGAAGACTGATCCGAAGTTGGAAATCGTTCATCCCATTCTTCAACCGGATCCTTCCGGCAAATCGGCCCTTGGAAGGCATCTCAAGGGGCAGGTTTTCTGGCGACCGTTTTCTCGGATGATGAAAAAGATCGCACTTAACCCCATCTGGGAGCTTGCCGCCAAGACTTCCGGATATGTCAAAGGTTGAATCGGCAAGAACCTCCTCCGGGTCGATGTTCTCCAGGGCTACCGTTGTTCCCTGGCCGACCCGGAGGGTGACCTCCCGGATGAAGACAGATGAATCCCTGGCCTCAGCCGAAACGCGCGAGTTCGTGTCCAGTCTACAGCGCCTTGGGAGCCTGATAGCGGTCTTTGATGCGGGTCTTCCTGCCTACCCGGTCACGCAAGTAATACAACTTGGCGCGGGCAACCTTGCCTCGACGAACGAGGGCGATCTCGGCGACATTGGGGGAATGCAGCATGAAGGTGCGCTCCACGCCTATGCCATAGGAGATTTTCCTGATGGTCAGGTTCTCACGCAAACCGGTGTATCTCTTTGCGATGACAACGCCCTCAAAATTCTGGAGGCGCTCTTTTTCTCCTTCGCGAACTTTGATCGCCACCCGAAGAGTGTCACCGGGTCGGAATTCGGGAATGTCCTTTTTGTTTTTCATGTAACCGCGTTCAAGGCTTTCAACGATGGGATTCATATCTAATGCTCCTTTATTCTGAATCTATCGAGGTTCTCGCAAAACTACCCGGGAAATCAATAGCTTTTTCAAGGGATTTTGAATGATTTTGCAAGTCGCTCTGTTCTCAAACTTTTATTTTGCGCCGGATTTCATTGCTTTCTGATTGGGGGCAGAAAGCGGTTTGCAGAAGACCCCTGTCGTCTTGTGAAAGGGGTAGCCTGCGGAAATGGTCGGGGCGCTTGGCAGCCGTGCGTGCAAGGGCTTCTCCCCTGCGCCAAGCGATGATCTTGGCATGGTGCCCGTCGAGAAGAACGGACGGAACGGAACTTTTTTCCCAGGTGGCCGGTCTGGTGAATTGAGGATGGTCAAGCGCCCCGTCGTAAAAGGAATCTTCTTTAACCGACGCTTCACAGCCTACCGTACCAGGGATCATACGGGAGACCGCATCAACAATTACCATCGCGGCGAACTCCCCACCGGTGAGGACATAATCCCCGATTGAGATCTGAACGTCGAAAGCCGGCAGGATCCGTTCATCGAAACCTTCATACCTTCCGCAAACCAGAATGAGCCGCTCATGGCACGCCAGCTCTTTGGCCATGTTCTGCGTGAGCGGAACCCCCTGGGGCGTCAACCCGATGACCGGTGCTATCGGCCCGGAATCGCGGAGGTTTCGGATCGCCGAAACCAGTGGGCCGGGTTTCAGCAACATCCCTGGCCCGCCGCCGAAAGGGGCATCGTCAACGGTTTTGTGCCGGCCTTCCCCGAAGTCGCGGAAATTGTGGATCGTGATATCGATCAAACCGCTGCGTTTGGCTGCGCCCAGGATACTTTCGTCGAAAACGTCGGCAAAAACCCCGGGAATCAGCGAAAGAATCTCGATCTTCATTTCTTCATCCGAGTACGTGTTTTTCAAGCGGCTCGCAGAGTTGAACGACCCTGTCTGCCCGGCTGATGGTGCGAATGAACACCTTGCGAAAAGGAATCATGACCTCGCCATGTGATTCGGAGGAAATCACCAGATATGGCGAAGGAACCTCATTCTCAAGGCGGACGACAGTGCCGACTGTCGTTCCCGCGGGGAATTGGACCGTCATACCTGCCAATTCATCGGGGTAGAACTCCCCATTTCGAGGACGGGCCCGTTCAGCCATAGGGATGTACAATTCTTTTCCATGGTAGGCCCGCGCATCTTCAAGGGTCGAAACCCCTTCCAGAAATGCATCGATACGGCCCGGATAGGCCTGTTCGCGAACATCCCCCAGATTGATTCGGCGAAACCCTCCATCTGCGTCACGGACAAACAGGCACGCACCGGGAACGTATCTATCGGGGTAGTCAGAGTACAGGATTATCCGCATCATTCCCTGCAACCCAACCGTCTTTGAAATCCGGCCGACCAGCACCCAATCTGCATCTGAGCGCGAAGCCGGCGAGGAACCCGCCATCCCGGGGTCGGTGGGCGCAGCATGGTTCGCGGCCGAAAGCGCGGCGAATGACTTATCGTGTGCGGAAACGTTCACGGGCATCAAATAAGCTCCATCAGTACCTTTTTATCGCTATCGCCTGTGGCCGCCCGAGCGATCGTCCGAAGGGCATTGATCGTACGGCCTTTCTTTCCAATCACTTTCCCGGTGTCTTCCGGGCTTACCTGGATTTCGAGAACGACGGTGTTGTCGCCTTCGATTGGCTTGATGACCACTTCATCTGGATTCTCCACGAGGGCTTTCACAAGCCCCTCGACCATTTTTCTGGTGGTTTCGATCGACACGGGCAATTCTCCTTGGTGGCCGTAAGGCGCTTACGCGCTCTTGGCCCATTGAAGTTTAGTCTCGCCTTCCTGTTTGACCTGGGTCTGCCGGATGCCTTTTTTAAGCAACAACTGGCGGACGGTATCGCTGGGCTGAGCCCCGGTTTTCAGATAACCCATCACCCGCTCCTCGTCGATGCAGACATCAGCCGGATCGCTCAAGGGGTTGTAGTGGCCAAGGTTGGCAAGAGTCCGACCATCACGGGATTTCCGGGAGTCGACCGCGACGACCCGGTAGAAAGGCCGATGCTTGGCACCGAGGATTTTCAATCTGAGGGCAACGGACATGGCAAATACTCCTTTTTTATTGTGGATCGCCCGGAGTTGTTTCTTCGGGCTCTTTGAGAACTTTCAGAACTTTCCGCCGAGGAACTTGGACAGCTTGGAACGCTTTCCCATGCTGGTCATACTCTTCATCATCTGACGCATCTGGTTAAACTGCTTCAGAAGCATGTTGACATTTTGAATGGAATTGGCGCTTCCGGCCGCGATACGACGACGTCTGCTGCCGTCGATGAGATCGGGGTTGGTGCGTTCTGAGTGGGTCATGGACAGAATCATGGCCTCGAATCTCTTGAAATTTTTATCGTCGAAAGACATCTCCGAAACTTTTGAAAGCCCGGAGAGGCCTGGAATCATGCCGAGAATCTGGTCGAGAGGGCCCATTTTTTTGATCTGGCACAACTGATCGAGAAAATCGTTGAAGTTAAACTCGGCTTCCCGGATCCGGGTTTCGAGCTCTTTCATTTTCGATTCGTCCATCTCGGACTGGGCTTTCTCGATCAGGGAAAGAACATCTCCCATTCCGAGGATACGTTGAGCCATTCTCTCCGGATAGAAGATCTCGAGGGCAGAGGACTTTTCACCCATCCCGACAAATTTGATCGGTTTTCCGGAAACTTCACGGATCGAAAGCGCTGCGCCGCCACGAGCATCGCCGTCAAGTTTGGTCAGAATAACGCCGGTCAGCTCGAGCAGGTCGTTAAAGCTCTTCGCGATGTTCACTGCATCCTGGCCAGTCATCGCATCGACGACAAGCAGGACTTCGTGAGGCCCGGCGACCTCTTTGAGTTCTTTCACCTCGTTCATCATGTCCTCGTCAATATGAAGACGGCCGGCAGTGTCGATTATCACCACGTCGAAATCGTTGTCGCGGGCATGCTCGATTGCTTCCCGGGCAATGTCAGCAGGCTTTGTACCGGCAGGTTTGGAAAAAACCGGGACGCTCAATTGGCCGCCGAGAACCTCGAGTTGTTTGACCG
>MNYA01000212.1:0-2590 GCA_001872985.1 bacterium CG2_30_54_10
CGTTTTCACTTTTTCTTTCGGTGTTGATCTACGTTGATCTGCGTCGATCTGTGGCAAAAAACTCGCCATTTTTATTTTTGGCGTTTGCGTTGCTGTGCAGTCAGTCGGTGCAGTCAGTCGGTTTGACGGTGTTGCACCTGTATGTTACACTGAAGTACGAACGTCGCTGGAATCGGCCTCGGAATGAGAAATTGAAGGGGCTTTTTATGAACCGGAAAGGGTTTGCCTATGTCATCGCGGTTCTGATACTCGGCCTGCTTGCGTTCATGGGCCTTTTCCTGAAGCAGAGCAGTTCCGTGGAGTATTCCCAGGCCGGGTTGTCAGTCTATTCAACGATGGCTCAGCAAATCGGGGAAGCCGCGGCGGATGAGGTATTCCTCTCCCTTGAGGAGATGTTCCGCGATGGCGGCACCACCGGAAAGAAGGGCCCGCTGCTCCGTCAAGGAAAGGGTGCGAAATTCTTTCCCGACAATCCCGGCTTGAACCCTGAGCTTCTCGACATCCTGCCCGAATTTGCGCCATTCGTGACACAGACGAATTACCTCATGTCGAACCACATGACCCGAGCTGGTTTTTTCGTTGAAAAGATCCGCGCGAAGATAATGGACTACCGTCCGATCGACAGCCGTCCGATCAACTCGCTGAAATGCGTGTATCAGCCGCGAGACAGAAAAAAATCATTCAACGGGCCGCTGGCGCTTGATTACATGCTTACCCTCGGCTTGGAAGTGACGGTCGGGTTCAGGCAGGGAACCAAGTCCCACAGGTTCCTGTACCAGATTTCCCGCGACATGAAAATCATCAATGTCGGCCCGATCGGCCGAAATTATTCCTTGTTCAACCTGTTCGGGCCTGACCCACGTAATCACCAGACTGAGATAAAGACCGACCTTCAGCTTGGAAAGGGCCGGCTGGTGCTTTGGAATCATCCATACCAATCGCGAGTCTACATGCATGGGCCGGCGGTCGTGGGAATCGAAAACCCTGACTATGCGCCCACCGACAAGCCCTCATACCAGTTTGCTTTTTCGAGGAAGGATCCCAAGGGGCTTCCTGGAAATAACCATGCGTTTCAATTCAGCGACACCTACAATGGGCTTTCCTACCTTTCCTTTCCCGCTCGCGCCCTCTGGGAGCCCAAAAAACTCATCGGAAACAACATCCTTCTCGAAACGAAGAACGACCTTGCTGAAATGAATGAGAGTGAGAAGAGGATGTTCGGTTACAACACTTACAAGAAGGGGTTCATTCCGATGGCCGGCACAAACATCTGGCAAAGCATTGGGAGTTTCCTTTCGAGTTACAGTGATTCGACCACCAAGGATTACATTCGGGGAAAGCGCGTCAAACAGCTCTTTCTGCCTGGCGGGCCTTTCTGCCGCTTCCCCTGGAAGTATGTCCCCGAAAGAACCCCAGCCAACTACTCACCCAATATCATCGCCGAAGCTTGGCCCGACCCCGATCCGAACCTTCGTATCGAGCACCGCTGGGTCGAGTCGGATTCCAAATACCACGACGAAACCAAGATCTATGCTGAGACCCTGCATTTCGAGCTGGTAAAGACTGGCGACATCATGAACGCGGGCTATCCCCAGGAAAAGTATCCTGAGTTTTCGCTATCCTACGGGAATCATCGAAACCCCGAGAGCCTCGGCGGGAAGTTTGGGGAGTTTTTCAAGAAGATTGGCCGAGCCTCCTGGAACCTGGTTTCTTTTCCCGCCAGATGGGCATTTACAGGCATCGGCGCCGGAATTCGGGCGATTTTCGCCCCGAAAGATCCTTCCGTTCCACAAGGAATCGACGAGACGAACCAGCTCAACCTGTACCCTACCAATTACAAAGACTTTAACAAGGCGACGACGATCCGAATGCGCGGGCTTGGAGACATTCCCACCGACCCGATTGACGGTAAGACCTTGATTCTCGATGGGTGTTATTCGCTCGACTCCTTCATCACAAAGGGGGATATCCTTTATCGTGGTTGCGGGATCATCTACGTCGGAATCTTCGACCGCGACAAGTTTCCCGACGGGAATGTGATCATCAGGGGAAGCATCCTCAAAGATCCGGCTCACCGCCTCGATAGCCACCTGACGCTTGTCTATTCCCCGACCGTTGTCGACAAGGCTACCGGCCGCGAGAGCTGGCCCGATTTCGACCGGGCGCAGATAGTCATAGAGGGCTCCGGGAGAGTCATCCAGGCATCGGTCTTCTCGATGGCCGGGATTCGCACTACCACCGGGATCCTTGAAGACGATGATTACAAAGCGCTGAACATGGATCCGATGGCGACTCCGAAGGTCTGGGGTGAGAAAGTCGGAAGGGCTCAGATCGACCAACTTCAGAGCAAGGTGAACTCGATCGTCGGGAACTACGTAAATGCGTTCATGAAGAAAGCTCGCCTGGACGGCGACCTCTGGATCTTCCACGATGTCAACAGTCCATTCTATTTCCGCGACATGGGGAGCAACATTTTCAACATCAAATCGGATTACGATGAGAAGGATGAGTTGCTCGTTCATTCTGTCCACCTGAGTCCGAAGATACAGCATCTTTTCTTCTCAGGGGCTGGCCAGTGAGGATTTGTGGC
>MNYA01000212.1:2610-4871 GCA_001872985.1 bacterium CG2_30_54_10
GTTGTTTTTTCGTTCGGTCTGTTGCCTCTTATCGTTCTTTTTCAGAGCAGTTATAAAACCACGGCTCAGGCCAAGAACCTCATGGTTGTCCAGACCCTTGGAAGGACGATTATTGATGAGGTTCGTGCGCTCGGTTTTGACGGCATCAGGCGGGAGATTACTGACCCCACCGGGGTTTTCCATGGGTTTCAGCAGGTGAGGGGAAGACTTGTAGAAAGCGACAGTGATTCTATCGAGTTTCCCTCGTATTATCAGCGGTTCGAGACAAAGTTGACTCAAGACCCTGATGACGATAAGAATCCGAAGAAATATCGGATCGAACTGGAGATCCAGTGGCAAGAGCCCGACCGGAAGTTCAGCCTTGGTTTCGGGACGGTGGTGGTGAAATATGGCGCAAAATAGTCGGCGGAGCGCTTTTACGCTTGTCGAGATGATCGTCACAGTTCTTATCGTTTCCATGCTCATGGGTTATGCCTGGAAGATTTTCTTCGGCGGCCGTGAAACGATGCGTCATACGGTCAGCCAGAGCCAGATTCAGGCAGAATCGAGATGGTTCCTTGACCATTTGGCTCGTGACATCGCCGCTTCTTACAGATTCTACGCGGTTAATCCTGCCGAGATGAAGTTTGGGTTCTACAGTTTCCAGCTCACCAGGACGCCGACTGATGAGATTTTCTACGACACCCTGCGTGGAACATTCAAAAAACCGGACGACTATTCGATCAATGTTTTGAAAATAGAATACTCCTGGAACCAAAACGGAACTGTAAAACGATCGCAGGTTCCCGGGTATTTGAAATTCATCAAGTCCCCCCCGGAGTTCCAGGAGGGGCCTTCGGCTCAATATGAAAATACCGAAAACGCCAAGTCTGAAAAGATCGTTCTCAGCCACATCAACGATTTCGAGTTCAAGCCCTATCAGCAGGTTTACAAGCGGAACACGGCTAACCCGACCGAACCCCCGAAGGTTCAGGTTGTCCCCATCCTTTCCACTGATCCGAAGAAGGCGGTGCTGACCACGTTCATCACCTTGCGAATCCACAATAAAATCGATGAGAAGGGGGATCGCCGTGATGAGGAGCTCGACTTGGTCGGGAAGTTCTACAGCCGCGTTCGGCTCGCCGAGGCAGCCTATCCGGGGTATTTCTGTACCACCGATGAGTACCGGACCTTTTGATTGATCCATGCTAAAGCTTGAAGAACGGCGCTGGCCAACGGTTGTCGTGGCCATTTTGTTGATCTGGCTAATTTACAATTTTTTGAATACGATCTTTAAATCGAATATCAAAAGGTTTTCGCAGGATCGTATCTACGTCGATTATTCTACCTACAGCAAACCCCAAAAAGGCGTATCCGAGCAGTCGTCGTATTCGCCGGCATTCAGTAACCGCTTCGAGGAGGCACGCCGCACACTCAATGAGGGGCGGACCGAGGCGGCGATGGGCGCATACACCAGCTTCATGGCCGACCGGATGTCCAGGATGCCCCAGGACCCTTACCCGATTAGGGCAAAAAGGATTCCTGAGTTCGAAGAGATGAGGGCATTAGCGGCGGTCGATATTCCCGAAATTTCCGCCATCAACGGGTTGTACGGAAATGGGAAATACGATCAAGCTGCCGGCTCGATAAACGAAATCCTCAGTAATCTTCCAGAAAATGACGTTCACCACCGATCCCAGCTTCTGGACACTCTTTCCGAGTGTTATTTCAAGCTGAAGAATCGGGATGGATATGTGACCAACAAGGTGAAATACCTCCAATGCATGCGCCGTCTGAAGTCAGTTGTCGAGAAAGCCTACCCACGGATGAACGCCGACCAGCTAGGGGTCTGGATTTCCGCCGAGGAGGGTACGCGCCAGCTTCTACGGATCAAGACGCTCGTCGGGGACTCCGGCGGGAACCCGGAAAAGGAAGCTCTTCTTTTGCGGGCAGAGCTGGACGCCGAAGTTGCCAGGGCGGTAAATCAGTAGAAACCGCATAATTCAGCATCCAGACGGGGAGATACCCATCTTTCGATAACAGGTATTTTAGAAAGACTCCACGCAGGAAGAAAGTGAGTAACTTCTCAAAAAAGGGGGGCACGCGCCCCCCTTCGCCTCGCGAAGTGAATTCGCGAGGCTCATCCCCCGCGGTCGGGCGCTTGGCGCCCTCCGGTGCGCTCTCATGCCTCCCCCGGATTATTGAGATGATACTGTTGCATGACATTGCGCACGCCGGGACCGTGCGTGTCCCTTCCAGGAGCAAATTTGCCTTGTTATGGC
>MNYA01000200.1:0-636 GCA_001872985.1 bacterium CG2_30_54_10
ATGATTTCTGAACAATAAATTTTCCTTTATCCATGAGGGTTTCGGAACTATGATTAATGGCCACTTTCAGACAAGTACATCATTCCGGGGTCGCACCCGGCAAGGAACTGGGCGGTGGCTTTTAAGGGTTCACCGAATTGCCGATGGATAAAGCTGCCATGGTTACCGTTCCTGGCAATTCATTTTGCTTAGCGCCTTCAAGATCGCAAATCTTATCAGGATTAATATTCCTAAACATGTCGAGGACATGTATAACTTATTGGCCTTCACTTGTACATAGCCTTCGACAAGAATATTTCCACTTTTTTTGAAGTACCGCGAATTATTGAGCAGATACAGAATGTACATTCGAAAGCTGGCTTTGGACAGGAGCTTTGAAAAACTATTAGTAGCTACCGACATTTTTTTGAATTGGCTCGAATTTGCCTTCAACCGGTCTTTCAGCCAAGGCTGGTTGAGTGTAGTGATACCGGAACATCAGTTACAAGCGAGGTTTGAATCGGTAAAATCACCAAATTCAATGCGCTCTTATTTTTGGCCCAGCATTAGGTTTTCGGCTTTTTGACCTTTGCCGACGGAAACAGAACATTGTTAAGAATCAGCCGAAACCCCGGAGCCTTGCTGCGATAATCTTCT
>MNYA01000200.1:651-3081 GCA_001872985.1 bacterium CG2_30_54_10
GTAAAAGCAAAAGAAACCTTTTCCGCGGTATCCCATCAGATATCTGACCGAAACGCCATCGTTGTTCTCCGCAAGAATGGTCACGCTCTTCTTGACAAGGGATTTCCGAAACGAGGTCGTCTCACCGTCGAACCCTTGGATCACATTGACGTGGTTCTGGTTCAATAAACACGGAATCGGATCGACCTGGGCGGAAAACGGAAACAACGTAAACTGGGTTCCTGGTCCGGCCCAGGGAACATCAATATCAGAATAATCGGAAAGCGAATCCGTAAGAACCGTGAAATTGGTAAAGGCAAAGGTCTTTGTATAATCGAGTTTGGAGTTGCAGTTCGGGTCGGCAGGATCACCGTCGAAAAGGCTGGGAACTATATCAACACCTTCTGCTGCAAGAGAGATGTCTACAGTCTCGGCGGCTGAACACATGGCGAAAATAAACCCGCCCTTTTCGACGAAATCGCGCAACGCAACGGCGACCTTCTGTTTCATCTGCCAAACCTTGGAAAAACCGAGGGAACGCGAGATTCCCTCTTCGTAATCCCCTTCACTCTGTTTGTGGCCCTGCCCCGTGAAATCCTTGTGGTGAATGTGGATCCAGTCGAAATCGCTAAGTTTCCCCTTCAGAATCTCATCGTCGTAGATGGTATTGAATGGAATTCCTGCATAATCGAGGGTTCCGGCGACCACGTCGCGTTGGCCTTTCCCCCGAAGATAGATTCCGATTCGCGGAGCCATTTCAAGCGGCACGACATCCATGTTCTCCTCGGTAATGAGGTTCAGGATTCCGTTCACCTCATCGGCGGACAACCGCTCCGTGCTGACTCCATCACGCTTTGCAATTTCGATCACCGCCGGATCATCGGGAACCAGGAAGCTGCCCCCCCTGAAATTCAGAAGCCAAAAAACGTTTGGAGTGTTCCGCGACAATAACCGGTAGACGAGACCATAAGCGCGGCAATAATCACGTTGAAGGTTGTCCATCGGAAGCAACAACGCCGGCCCACCGCCTTGTCCGAAAGCCGGAAGCAAAATCGCCAGCAGAAACAAAAAAGCCGCCGGCCATACGGCTGACTTACGCCGGGACGAGATCGCCCATGCGCAGCGCCCATGCGCTCGGGGGATGACTCCCCGGGCCTGAGGGCGGTAACGTCCATCAATCATGCTTTGCCTCTTGACTCCTATGCTAGACCAGCCGGGTGCGTCTGTCCAGACGCGGGCTTTTCTGCTTCCCGGCAAGGAAATTTCTGCTTGGCATCACCAGCCGTTTCCGATATCATTGTCTTCAGAGCGCATTTCGGTCAAAACAGGGACCCGCCAAACAATTAGGGGTAATGGGGAACCGATGACTGATGGAGTTTGTCATTGCGAGGAGGCAGCGCCGACGAAGCAATCTGGTTCAGCGGGATTGCTTCGCTTCGCTCGCAATGACATGAATCTATCAGTCAGGATTCCCCACCACCCAATTAGGATATGAGAATTATGGTTCTTGCAGATATTGACGATTTCACTTGGAAGCATGGCGTCCAAAATGCCGATGTCGTCCTCGCCTGCGGTGACTTGGTCGACCCGCTTATCCTTGAGGCTGGGCGCGATTGCGGCAGTCAGGCGATCTTTGCGGTGAAGGGAAATCACGATCTGAAAACCCGATTCCCGGATCCGATTATGGATCTCCACCTACAGGTGCGGGAACATGCCGGCATTCGCTTCGGCGGATTCAACGGCTCATGGCGATACAAATCCCAAGGACATTTTCTCTACGACCAGGATGAGGCCGAGGCCTTGCTTTCGTCGTTTCCACCAGTCGATATTTTGGTTTCGCATAATTCCCCGCGTGGCATCCACGATCGCGACGATGACGTTCACTATGGCTTCGACGCCTTGAACTCATATATCGCCAGAGCGAACCCCCGATTCATCATTCACGGCCATCAGCATGTGAACCGTGAGACAGAAACCGGTGCCACGCGGGTTATCGGAGTATTTGGGTTCAGAATCATCGACATCTGACCGCTCGAATCTGACCCTGCCATCTTCAAGCGCCTCACCAAAACATCAGCAGGCTTCCGGCAAAGATCAGACCGCCGCCGGCCCATGCTTTGAGCGAAACAACTTCACCCAGAAAATGCCATGCGAGGAGCATCGTCAGAACCGGCGCTCCGCCGAACAGAAATGGAAACAGCCGCGCAACATCATGGTCTTCAAGGGAACTGTAATAAAAATACTGCGCCAGCAAAAGCGAGATAAGCCCGCTTGCGCCGAACGCGAGCCACTCCCGCCGGCCAAACGTCTGAAGCTCACCACGAATCCCCGGCGAAATCACCAGCACCGGTATGAGGAAGGCAATCGCACAACCAGCATTCGCGCCGCCATGCCACCAAGGGGCGCTCTCTTTCCGGCAAGGCCGATCTTGTCCACGATCGGAATGATCGA
>MNYA01000500.1 GCA_001872985.1 bacterium CG2_30_54_10
TAATTCGAGGGAAACATGAAGGTGGATTAGAGGGCGCATAGGTATCATCTCAATAAGTCGGGGGAAGAGTGAAGGCAGACCGGAGGGCGCAAAGCGCCCGACCGCGGGGGATGAGCCTCGCGAATTCACTTCGCGAGGCGAAGGGGGGCGCGTGCCCCCCTTTTTTAATTCGAGGGAAACATGAAGGTGGATTAGAGGGCGCATAGGTATCATCTCAATAAGTCGGGGGAAGAGTGAAGGCAGACCGGAGGGCGCAAAGCGCCCGACCGCGGGGGATGAGCCTCGCGAATTCACTTCGCGAGGCGAAGGGGGGCGCGTGCCCCCCTTTTTTGAGAAGTTACGAACCGCAGTATATCCTAATGAAACTACAAACACCTCCCGATAGCTAGGACAAGTCATGACCAACCCAGTTGGGGGAATTTTTATGTTTGTGTTGAACCAACGATTTCAAAGGGATCTGGGCCTGTTTTTTCTGGTTTTCATCCTGGTTGGAAACGTCGTCTGGGGAAACACTCCGCAATATTTGTCAAACAGCACCATTGATTCTCGAGGAGTGGGTGCGGCAATTATCGGTGACACCATTGATTACTACGTGACATTCATCAGCAGTTCTTCACCACCCCTCCCTGACGTGATTCAGGTTCAGCCCTATAACACCGGATCCTTTATTGACATGACTCAGACCAGTATCATTGGGAATGTCTACCAATACACTTACACTTATCCCGCTCTTTCCGCTGGGACATGGAACGGGATTCAATCGCCTTATCGCTTTCTGCTCAAGAATGTTGACGGCCCCACCACAGTCATTCCAACAGCCATTTTGTCCACTGTTCTGATTGATAATCAACCACCGGTAACCAACGGGGCCATGGCCATAACCCTCAACGGAGGTTCCTTTTCCGGACAGACGATCCGTAGAAACGACGTCCTGGTATTCACCCAGGACATGACCGCTGCTTTCCAAGCCGGGGAAACAGCCGATATCGATCTCAACGATTGGAGCCTTGGGACATTCGCCATGACCTCGGCAGATCCGCACGTTCTTGGTGGTTTCACGATCACAACACCCGGCATCGATTTATCGGGAAACATCTATTTTCAGGCGAGGGATCCGAACGGAAATTTCCTGGGACCGATTGCCGCCCGGACCGGAGTGCTTATCGACACCGATCCCCCGGTCATCACCTCCGCAGTCGCTACCCCAATCCCTGCAGGAACTGCACGCCCCGGGGGCTCGGTACAGATCGACGTGACACTAGCTGTAGCCGATACTGTTGGCATAGGGGTAGACAAGGTAACGGTCACCAACGCTGCGCTCAATCTCAACAAAGTTTCGCTTTCGGGAACTTCACCAAATTTTACCGGGACTTTCATTGTTCCCCCTTCTCCTCCGGCCGTGGCTTATGTCGGGATATCCTCTTTCTCAATCGAGGCGACTGATAACGGCGGGAATGTGACGACCGGCACCAGCACTATATTCAGTCTTGACAACCACCTTCTCCCCGCGACTAACGGACCCATGACGATCACCTACAACGGGGGTGCCTACACAGGGCAGACGATCCGAAGAAACGACATCCTGACGTTCTCCCAGCCTATGACTGCGGCGACTTTCCAGGCAGGGGAAACAGCCGATATCGATATGACCGAATGGACCCCCGATCTCGGGACCTATACCATGACCTCCGCCAACCCGCATGTTTTAACCAACTTCTCCGTCAACGTGGATATTGACGACAACACCTCCCGAAACATCAAATTCAGCGCGACTGACCCCAACGGAAACACCATGGGCCCGATCGTTGCCCGGTCAGGGGTCGTCATTGATACAATTTCACCTGCGATCTCAACATCCAGCGTAACCGTTACCGGGAACGGTCGACCAAGCGATCAGGTCACGGTCACCGTGACCCTTGCCACCGCGGATGGAGATACGGTCACCGTGACCAACTCCACTCTAGGGTTAAACAAATTTCCCATCGCCAGCACCACTCCTGGTTTTTTCACCGGAACATTTATCATCGCCTCGAGCCCAACCGCAACAGCGTTCAATGGAATCACCTCTTTCACCTTTGAGATACGGGACAACGGTCTGAACCTCGCATCGGGATCCAGCCCGACCTTTTACATGGATAACAGACTTCCCGACATGCCTCCGACGGCGCTTGCAAGTTACACTGAAAACCGTCCACCGATCGATGGTATCGCGATCATTGGGGACACGCTGAAGATATGGGCCACAGCCACCTGGGATCCGGGGATGACGGTGAATGTCTATGCGGACCTCTCCCCAATCGGGGGAACAACCCAAATAGGTTTCACCAGGTCGGGAACTTCCTCCTACTCGCTTCCCGCCACATACACCATTTCCGAAGGAATCTCCGAAGACAGCGTCGCAAAGAATTTCAGGGTATGGGCTGTGGACTCCGGAAGTGGGAACACCATCGAAGGCTGGACCACCCCTTTCCTCTACATCGACAACCTCCCTCCGAAGTTTGTCTCATCGACAATCACGAAGATTTCGGGAACCGGAGCCAGTTATCGTCCCGGAGATCAGTTCCGGATCAGGGCCCAGGTTAACAATCTCATCGGAGGGGAGTTGGGAACGGCAGGTGGGGTCTCAGCCGGCCTCCTGAAACTCGGAAACACGTACACCGCAACCGAGATGTTGGGCCCTGATTCACTGAACCCTGGCTGGTTCCAGGGAGACTTCACAATCGGGAATTTCGATCCGGCAACCGGCTGGGACTCGAATTCGACCGTTCCCACCATTTATCTTCTCGCTTCGGACGCGCAAGGAAATTTCGGCACTTCAACGGTGAGTCTGGGACAGGCGATTGATAACGAGCCCCCGGTCATTGCCAGCCTCACCTTTGACAAGACCCATAACTGGTTCGCGAACGAAGACTATCAGACCGTCCGGATCTGGGACACCATGAATTTCCACGTTCAAGTGGCAAGTTGGGCAACTTGCGTTGCCGATTTGTCTTCCATCCAGGTCGACCTCTCGCAAATCGGCGGAAACTCCGCGCAAAACATGACCTCAGCCGGAAACGGGTGGTATGATTGGACCCATCCCAATTTGGCGACAGGGACGATCAACCGGAAGGACATCTACTTTCCGGTCAAGGTCACCGACAATAACGGAAACCAAGCTGTCTCGTCATTTACCATTTTCATCGACAACACCGAACCCAAGGTCAGCCAGCTTAACCTGAATCTGACTTACATACCCGGGAAAACCGATTCCCTGCCGACGGTGGTCAACCTCAACAAGAATCTGTCGTTTACGATTCCACTTACCCTGTCCACTCCCGACGATCATGCGACCGGAAGCATTGACCTGATCTATGTGGGCGGGAGCGCCACGCAGACCATGGGCTCCGACTCGGTTAACTATTTCTATCAGACGGATACCGGCTCCCCGGGGACCAACATTGAAGGCCCCCCTGGCTACCAGTTCACTGCCAACGTTGAGGACATCTCCGGAAATCACAAGGTCGTCCAGACCACTTCGGGTTATACCGTGGATTGTTACCCGCCATCCATCCTTTCAGCTACCGCGAGCATTGCCATAACCGGCGCAACGGAAACGGCTTCCATCGGAACTAACATCTATTTTATCGTTCATGTTGCCAACAACGAAACGGTAGTGCCCACCATCGATCTGACAAACATCGGCGGCAGCGCGGGTACAATTATGAACCCGACGTCCCCGGCCGGTTGGTACGATTACACGGCTACCGTCGCTACTGGGGCACTGGATGGCTCCACTCCTGCGTCCTGGGTTGTGACCGTCAGAGACAACGTCGAAAATACCGTTTCCACATTCACTTCACCTGTTACCGTCGACAGCGTGCCCCCACAGGGGAGTTTTTCCATAACCGTCACAGTGGATGCCAACGGAAATATCTATTTGGGACAGCCCGTAACCTTCACCGTCAGCACATCCGAAACCTCCGGAACGGCGACCATCGACCTGAGCATGATCGGGTTCGGAACCTCGGTGAACATGCCTCTCACCGCTGGAGTCAATTTCACGTTGGCGACAACGACTATCCAAACCTCGGCACGATATCTCAACGCATCCTTCTCCGCCTGGGTGACCGATGCAAACGGAAACGGGAAGCGGGTCTTCAGCGCTCCCATTCCGATCGTTGACTGTCAGCCGCCCACCTTTGGAACAACCCATGGGATCTACATCAGCCAGACAAACGGCGACAACCCGACTTCGGCCGTGGCGAACACGAACGATGTCATTACAGTATTCGCGAGCGTCAGCGCGTACCTCGACGCGACACCGACCGCGAGAATTACAACGGGAACACTTTGGTTGACCGAAATCCCGCTGACCTACGTTTCGGCCCGAAACCGGCATGAAGGAAGCTTCGTCATTCCGGGAAGCCCTCCCTCGACGTGTCCCCTCAATCTTGACGCCCTCGATTATGCGCTCAATGCAACAGACACGGTAGGAAACGTTGCGACTGAAGTCACCGGAATTTCCACCTTCACCGTCAAGAACATTCTTCCTACCCTGGCAAGCTTTGACCTGTATCTCTCGCCGAATGTAGAGATTTCCTCCTTCGGGGGGAATCTGGTCTACAACGTAGGATCCGGCGCTGTCGGCTACGTCGACAAGCTGTGGGCTAGCGCCACTTTGGCGAATGGCGAAACGATAAGCAGCGTGTCTCTGGATCTGTCGGCAGTTGGAGGTCCGTCCGCGTATTCAACCGGACTGGTCAAATCTGGAAGCGTAGCCAGCACCTCGGCCGGAATCGACCTTCGGCTGTTTCCCCTGCTCGACTTCCAGCAGGTCGAGCTTGCGATCAAGCTTTACGATCAGGCGGGAAACCCCGCGATCGGCAGCAAGACGTTTTGGATCGACACAAAGCTGCCGGCCGTATCTCGGTCAGAGTTTCAGGGAACCATTCTCATGGCCTCATTCTCCGAGATTTTCGAAAATTTATCGACCGACACAATGAATTGGTCGATCGTCGGCAGCGGTACTATTCCTTTTACCAACGCCTCCTTGACCCTTGATGCAACTGATAACTGGACTTGGCCGTGGCCTCAGCCCGACAATTTTCAGGTGACTCTGAGCCTTGCCCATCGGCAGGCCATCGCCAAATGGGACTCCACGCCGATCTACCTCGTGGCGGTCGGCAACGCCACCCCCCCATTGACCGACCAGGGCGGAAACTGGCTTCCCAACTATAACTCGTTCCCTATCACCATCACCGATTCTGGTTGGCGCGAACCCGCCCGAATCAGCAGCATCAACCTGACTCAGACCTGGCCGGCTTCGATCGCCCTGAATTTCACTTTCGACAAGAACATGGCTACTGGCAGTCTCGACGCCTCGGGCGGGGTGCTGTTGTTCAACAATCTGGGCAACGAGTATAACCAGGTCGACTACACCGTGGGTTATGTTTTCCAGCCCGGGGACACGCCCACCTGGATAGACCCACAACACCTCCAGTTCATCATGAGCGACAATGGCCGCGACTGGATTGCCCGGAAAATCAAGGTCGGGACTGGAGCCAAAACCCTGAAGTTCGCGACCCGCCTCAACCGGACCTTCGCCAAGGACGATCTCGACCGGCCGATGGAAACATATTCGAGCGCCACCGGAAGCACGGTGATCATCGGCGACAATCGCCCGTCGGCTCCATATTTCATTTATAACGTCGAGCAGTCTCTTTTGCCGCCTCCGACGGCGCCGCTCCTGGATCTGGGCAGCCGGACCCTCTGGCTTCAGACCAGCGATCGCAGCCTTCTCTTCTCAGCCAATTTCCGGACCCTCGAGGCGGTCAATCCCACGATGGGGCTGCCTTTTGCCTCGAATTCAGTCACCACCTTCAACAATAAGGTCGAGCTGTGGGACACTGGTGGCCTTGCCACCTCCGCAGTCCTGACCCTGAAGCCCGCCAGCGCGACCCTGAATCCGGATTGGGCCAGCACGACCATGACCCTGGAACTGACCGACGCGGATTTCAGCAAGGTGTTGTCTCTTTTCCGTAATCAGACGGCCCACTTCTGGCAGCTCAAGGTGAATACCGGTGGATTCCAGAGCCTCTGGAGCCAGGATGTCGAGGCGTATCAACTGTATAATCCGGGAAACCTTCGCGTTACCAACCCGACGGTACTGCCTGCCAGCTTCGTGGCGCTGGCGGTCAGCGATCCTCCCCCGACCAAGAGTTACCCGGCCGGAGGGTTTGCTTTCGAGTTCGAATTCCAACCGGCATACATCGGAACCTTCGCGATCCCAATCGCCTCCGACACACCGGCTGCCTCGATCGCGTCAGGATCGACCACCATCACGACGGGCGTTTTCCAGGGATGGACCACCCGAACTGTCGGAACGATGACCCGTTACATCGCCCGATTCACAAATGACGGACCTTTCCCCGATGATATGCAGTTGTGGGATGTCACGGCCGACATCACCGGGGTCACGGATGCCTTCGGAAATTCAATCACCACGCCAGGTGTCACCATGGTCTATGACTCAAGCAAGCGGGTATCGACAATGGCGACCGGCTTTTCCGCGGCCTCAACCACATTCATCGTTGACACCGCATCGCCGACGGTTATTGCCTTCAATCCGAATGATTTCGTCCCGCTTCTCGCGACTGGAACGAGCTACTTCCAAGTCGATTTCAGCGAACCGCTGGACCCCGCGGTGGGATTGCGACCAATATTGACGTTGGCTACAACCGGATATTCGATTGCCTTCACCCTCACAAGCTGGTCTTCAAACAGCGCTATTTACAGCAACGACCGCGCGATAACCCCCGACCTTCCCAACGGAACCTGGACATTCTCGATCTCGGGCGGCCAAGACATCGCCGGTAACGGCGTGATTGCCTCCAGCGCCGAAGTTCAAGTTCGGACAGACGGCCCGAACATCGATCCGTCAGGCGTGAGTCTCCTGACGATCCAGAGAACGATCGACCCCGCCCTGACTCTCACCGATCGGCCCTTCAGCACGCTGGTTTTACCGGAAGCCGCGACGTTGACCTTCATCTACCAGTCAACTCCTTTGAACCTCCCGCACATCGTTCGGTATTACAACGCCACGAACACTTTGATGGGAACCGGTAACGTGAACTTCACCGGGCCCCTAGCCGGCGAAACCTCGATCGATTCGGCACTTGCCCTTTTGATTTCTCCTCAACCGGCAGGCCCCGCCACCTTCACCGCCCGCATCCGCGACGCGGCAGGAAATGAAACCGGGATCCTGCATAACATCGTACTCGATACCGCCAGCCCGTCGCTCGATTTCTTCCAGATTCAGAGCCAGAATGGCATCGGAACGCTCTCCAGCGGAGTATTCTATTACAATCCCGCGGTCGCATTGATAAATCTGCGCCTGACCTGTCACGCATCCAACGCCACCGACGCACTCCGGCTGGCCGCCTACTCACAGACTGGCATCGCAACCTTGACCCCAACCCCCGATCTGACACAATCATCCGTGGGAACGTATACGGTCGATTTCGGTCTGTCCTACGGCCTCGGAACCTACACGCTTTCGGTGGCCGATGCCGCCGGAAACCTTCACACCGGAACCGCCCCTCTCACTCTTCAGATCGAAGCAACCCAGCCGGCAGTATTGACGATTTCCCCCCAAAGCCCACCCAACGTCCAAGGCCCTGGCTTCGCCAACGGCGCGACCTTCACGGTCACGTTCAGCGAGCCCATGGACAGTTCGGTGATGCCAACCCTCGAACTGGGAAACGGCGTCTCGACGATCACAATGACCATCGGAACATGGTCGAGCACGGCTATCGCAACAACAGTCACGTTCCTGAACTCCGTCGCGATTCTCAACCCCGCCTTCCCGACCGGGACCTACACATTTCTGATCGCCGGCGGTCGCGACAGGGCCGGGAACCTGCTTGACACCAACATCCCGGCCGCCTACCGAGAGTTGTACGTTCAGACATCCGGCCCGACTCCGAATATCACGATCTACACGGCGCAGCCCGAGGTATTCGTCGGAATCGCCTCGGTAGCCAATAACTCATTCAGCCCGCTAGTGAGCCCGGGCATTGCAACCTTCTCCATCACCGACAACGGCTATCAGAGTCCGGGAGACCACGTTCTGATGATCCTCAACGGCGCAACGCAGGTGGGAACCCTTACCTTCACCCCTCCTGCCACTCCCGGAAATATAGAGGTCGGAACAAGCAGCATCCCGTTCTGGACAACATTCGAAGGCGGAGCCAGTTTCGGACCGGCCACTTACAGCATCCGCCTGCGCGATCAGTTTGGAAATGAGTCACCCTATGGACTCGCTTCCCTTACCTTCGACTCGCTTCCCGCGACTCTGATTTCGTTCAACCTGTCTGATGGCGGGCACGGGATAACCTCCGACTCAGTAAGGTATTATTCCCCCCGCTTCGGTAACGCCAGCATCTCCCTGGGCACTACCGCAACCGACCCTCAGCGGCTTGTCATCACTGCTTCCGGCTCCACGACACCTACCGATGTTTCGTGCATCCTCATGCCGGCCGCGTTCCAGATTTCAACCGGATCCGGTCTCATTGATAACCGCTACATCTTCAACGCGGTCGATCTTGCCGGCAACCCGGTTCAGGGAACTGTTACGTCGATAACCGTCCAGGTCGACAGTGCTTCCCCGACTGTATTAACCGCTTCACCCGCGGTTGAAACCGGTTTGCCCGAAATTGGGAATAACCCTATAGGTTCGAGGACGTTCGAGATTGCATTCAACGAACCGATGAATCCGGCTTCAACCCCGGTCGCCAACCTCATCACGACTGGGCAATATCCGCCCGCGACAATAACCCTCCATTTCGAAAGTTGGAATGGCCCAACGACGGCGATCTTCAGCAACGAATCCGAGATTTCTATAACTATCCCGCAAGGCACCTGGACCTATCAGGTGACTGGCGCGACCGATCTTGCCGGAAACAAGCTCATCAACCTTGCTTCCGGGGACTTCAATCTCCAGATCAGATCGACCGGCCCGAACTACGTTGCCACCCTTATCTCGATGCAAACCCTTATCTCGACTTTCACACCGCTGATCGACCAACCGTTCAGCCCCAGCACATTGGTTCCCCCGAGCGTGGCGACCATCAGCATCCAATATTTGCCCGGACCTTTCGGAGTTCCGCACCAATTGCTCGTCTACGATCAGAACGATGCCCTGAAGAGTTCGATCCCGGTTTCGATTACCGGAAACTACGGCACATCCACCGTTTCCGCGACAGCCCCGGATTTCTTCTTCGGAATTCCTGATCCAGGGCTCACCGGCCCGACCACCTTCTCGATCCGAATCCAGGACACGCTTGGAAATATCAGCTCCTTCAAAAAAACCGTGGTCTACGATGCGGACGCTCCGAACGTCTCCTCGTTCAGTCTTACCAACGTTTCCGACGCCACGCCTTCGCAGACGATCTTTTATTACAACGATCAGATCCAGGGCGCTATCAAATTCGCGATCACGACGAGCGCGACCGATTCTCAGAGGCTCCTTGTCGCATCCGGAACGGCGACCACAACATTCACCCTGACGCCCACGGTCACGCCTACGGGTTTCACGACAACCCAGACCCTGTCGCAGGCGCTCGGTTTCAGCCCCGGAACGTACGGCATCACCATGGTCGATATGGCCGGAAACTTCGCCACCGGAACGGCATGGGCAAAGACTCTCATCATCGACCGGACGAAGCCCACGGTTGCCACGCTTACCTCCCTCCCGCCCATACCCCTTTACACGCTGGCTTCAGGCGCGGCCACATTCACGGTAACCTTCAGCGAGCCGATGAACATGGTCTCCGCGACCCCGACCTTGTCGCTATCGACGGGCACCCAGACGATCCCTTGCTCTTTCATGAGTTGGGCAAACCCCACCCAGGCATTGTTCGTGAACGGCCAGGCAATCAACGAATCGCTGCCTCAGGGATTTTGGAACACGAACATCACCGGAACGGATCTCGCCAAAAACCCGGTTTCTCCCTCGACCCACACCGTGGAAATCAAGTCGCGAGGGCCGATCGTGGCTTCCTTCGCGGCCTATTCCCATCAGTTTACGACAGCAAGCGAAGCTGGTGAGATTCTGTTAAACAAACCATTCAGTTTCAACGTGTCTCCAAATGCGGCTACTCTGTCGATCAGGCTGACGCAGCCTCCGGCTTCAACACCTGTTAGCATCGTATTCACTCAAGCCGGAATCGAGGTCGCTTCCTTCCAGGTTCCGTTCGACCTTTCGAATATCGGGACCTTCACGTGGGATACCGCATCCGGTCCGATTCCTGCCGCACCCACCACCTACCTGTTGAAACTGGTCGATGGGTTCGGAAATACCAGCCGCGAGTCCTATTCCTGGACCGAGGATGCGTTAGCTCCGATCGTCGCCAACCCCGTCATTTCGGGTGGAATTATCGGAACGGACACGGTGTATTTCAATCCGGCGCTCCAAGGATCTCTTGGGGTCGCCTTCGATTCCCTGGAAACGAGCACTCCATTGCTGCGAGTACGCGGCGCCAACACCACCGATACATACCAGATGGCGGTCGGCGGTAACATCCGTTGGGTCGGAAACTTTGACGGGCGCCACAGCCGCGGCTCGGTTCCCAAGCCCGTCGCCCCCGACGGAATGTATATTTTCGATCTCGTTGATGCGGCAGGAAATGTCGGACAGTCAGCCCTCGGAGGCGCCGTTGTCGCAACCGGAGTTCTGGACACCGTTGGGCCCATAATCTCGACGTATTCAACGCTCGTCAACGGTCAACCCCGTGGCCGTTTCGCTCCGGCGGCCGCAAGCCTCGCGATCGTTCTTACAACCGCTGAACCCCTCACTGCGACCGGAGTCTTCTGGCTGGAAGTCCGGACCGACGCCAACACCTACGTCAACCGTCTTCCCCTTCTCGCCTCCGGCGCACAGTCGGTCGCTTGGTGGGATGGAACCAAAGCTGACGGCTCGATGGCAATCGACGGCGTGTACCGGTTCTACGCGATGGATTTCACCCGGAATACCGCATCCAGCTATGTCACCGTGTTCGCGATTACCTCACCGTTCCGCCTTCTCTCGGCAACGCAGGTCACGAGCCAAACGGTCGACCTGGTCTTCAATCACGATGTCGATCCGAACAGCCTTCCGACGGCGGTGATAAGTGTTCCCGGGCAGGGAATCGCTACGATAACACTTCTCGCGAGCACCAAACTGGAGCTGGCTCTTCTGCCAGGTCTGCAACACGGAAACTCCTACACCATCACGATCGCGCCCGGAACCCTTATTAGCCTTGATGGCGCAGCCATCACCGCTCCGAACAACTCGGCCACGCTGATAGCAGACGCGAAGGGACCGGTTCTCACGGGTGTCGGCTTCCAAGGCCTGGTCGGCCAAAAAGATTTCCAGGTGTTCTTCGATGAAAAGGTTACCCTTACCACCGCGCAGAACATCAACAACTACCGCCTTGAAACCGGCGCAACCCCCATTCCGATTTCAAATGCGATCATCACCTCCGACCAGCGCTCGGTCATTCTTTCCTCAACCGTAAATCTGAATGAGTCGCAATGGTATCTCATAAGCGCGATCGAGGTCGAGGACGCATTCCAGAACAAGAGCCTGTCCGGAGTCGCAAGTTGGTCGTTCCAGGGACGGGATCTGACACCGCCGAACTTCGACCTCGCTGCTTTCTCCAACCCCGGAAACGAGTTCGACCTTGTCGTGGTCGCACGCTCGAACGAACCGCTTCAGGCTGCCCCGAACCTTCGGGTCGTCCAGAGCGGGGGCGCCGAGATCCAATCCACCATGGTCAAAGGCTCTACCGCCCTGAGTTACATGGCAGGTATCCATCTCAATCCGGACTCGCGTAACGCGACCCTGGTCGTGACTGGAACCGACCTCTCCGGAAACACCGGAACCAAGACGGAAAGCTTCACGGTGGCCTACATTACCGCCAGCGTTCGGACCCTCGTAAAATCCACCGATGGCAGATTCACGGCTGATTTCGGCCCGGGAAGCCTGAAAAAGGCAACCCTGGTCACTATCCTGCCGCATAATCTCGATCGGTCAGTTGCATCCGCGAACAGTCGCATCGCGCTTCCTCCTGTGCTCGGAAATCTGGTTCCCTTGAAGTATGCAACCAATGCAGCCAATGCAAAAAATGCCATGAAGTCCATGGTCTTTTGGAACAAAGTCATCATCGCGAAGACGCCTGAAACGTCCGCATCCAGCCAGGCGACGGAACTTGTCTCGACCGGCCTGTCCTACGAGCTTGGTCTTCCCGCAGGCCGCCTGACATCGCCCGTGGTACTCTCGATCTTAGCATCGGCGCCATCTGTCGGAAGCGGCGGAATCGCTCTCTTCAGATACGAGCCCGAACGCGCATGGGTCTTCATGTCCGGAAACCTGAAGAACGGATCTCTGGTCGCCCAGACTTCAACCGGCGGGCTGTTCGCGGTGCTCCGCGACCGACTCGCGCCGCGCATCACACTGCTGACGAACTTCGATCCTGAAACGAGGTTCAAGACAGCCCAGCCCCGGATCGAAGGAAAAGTTGAAGAGTTCGGGTCCGGGCTCGATTCGGACGGTCTGTCGGCAATCATCGACGACGGCCCTCAACAGCAGGTTCTCATTCAGACCGATACTTCATTCCGCTTCCTCCCGCTGGCGCCCCTGACTGGTGGGAATCACTCGCTGACTTTCCAGGTCAAGGACCGTGCGGGTAATATTGGGAAAGTGTCCGATATCAGGTTCGCGGTGGCGGTTCCGCTTCAGATCGGGGAAATCGTGACATATCCCAATCCCGCAAGCAGAAAAGCTGTTCTACGGATTTCCGCCAACCGGAATGACATTTCGGAAGAAATGGTACAAGTGAAACTCTACGACATCGCCGGGCACAAAGTACGCACCCTGACCGGCGTCAAACCCGTGAAAGAATCGTGGGGTGTTTCATCCAGGTTCCTATACGATATTCCTTGGGATCTTTCCAATGAAAACGGGGACGAGATCGCCAACGGTGTCTACATTGCCCGCATTGTTCTGACCGACCCGGACAACAGCGAACGGCGCATCAAGCAATCACACAAGATCGCAGTTCTGAGGTGAGATATGACAAACCAACGACCAACTAAAATAGCAATTAACGCCAGGCTTCTCGTTTCCATCTTGTTATCGGTTCTTGTAATCGCCCTTCTTGCAACGAACGGATGCGGGGGCGGGGGCGGAGGCGGGCGGCAAGTTCTTCCGGGAGAAAACCCGATTGGCCCCGGAACCGGCACAGGAAGCGGAACCGGAACGGGCACCGGCACCGGTTCAGGAACTGGCACCGGCACCGGAACTGAGAGCCC
>MNYA01000508.1:0-2393 GCA_001872985.1 bacterium CG2_30_54_10
TCGCAATGACACGTTCTCATCTTTGGGGTGTCGCCACCATCTTGGCGAATACCTTTTTTCGGGAATGCACCCATCTGCGTTCATCTGCGTTCATCTGTGGCAAAAAATCTTTGAATTTTCTTAATTCAATTATCCGAATCTTTTCGGCGAGGATCGAGCTACGTCGCCAGAAAGTCAGATATTTCAGCCCGTATTCTGTCGTAGGAATCGAGGCAATCCAAAGTAATCATCGGAGTTCCCGGGCGTTTCCGGAACCAGGTTTCCTGCCTTTTGGCATATTGACGTGTGTGAACGACGATATCGCCGGCAATCCGCTCCGGATCTATTTTGTCGGGAGCGGTCGAAAGCCATTCGGAGTAACCTATGCTCTGCAAGCCTGGAGCGGACGAGCCATACTTTTTCGCAAGGAGGGTGACCTCGGCCTGAAGACCTGCTTCCACCATTTTTGCGACTCTTGTACGAATGCGTTCCCAGAGCGAGGGCCGGGGGATTCCCACAAAAAAAGTCTTGATTTCGGCATTCAGCGCGCCTTCCCTGCGCCGCGCCGAATCAAGTGTTCCACCCGAACTCAGGACGATTTCCAGCGCCCGGATCACCCGGCGGGGATTGGCAAGATCGAGACGTTTCAAAGCCGTCGGGTCGATGCGACGGAGTTCCTCGACAAGGGCATCGAGTCCGCCCGTTTGAATGCGGATTTCAAGCATTTTCTTGACCTCAGGGTCCGTGTGGATTGCAGGGAGACCGTTCTGGAGAGCGTCGAAATAAAAACCCGTTCCGCCGACAAGAAGCGTGCGTTTGCCCGAAATCCAGAGTTTGTTAAGACATTGGGCTGCGACTTTCAGAAAATCGCCTGCGCTGAAAACCTCGGCGGGGGAAACCAGATCCAGGAGATGATGCGGAACCAATGCCCGATCGGCCGCGGAGGGCTTGGCGGTGCCGATTTCCATCTCACGATAGATCTGGCGCGAATCGCAGTTGACGATCTCCATGTCGAGTTCTGTAGCAAGGCGAAGGGCGATCGAGCTTTTCCCGCAGGCTGTCGGCCCAAGCAGAGCAACCAGTTTCGGCCGATGTTTCACGTGGGCGACCTTCGCGCCATGAGGCGGTTCAAAAGGGACGGCTTCAGCAGCGAAGGAAGCCGTGTTCGATCTGGCGTCGCGAGAGGCGCAATACAACCGGGCGGCCGTGCGGACATGTGAACGGATTCTCCGTCTTGAGAAGTTGCTCGAGCAAGGACCGCATTTCCGGATCCTTGAGCTGGTCTCCGGCTTTCACAGCAGCTTTGCAGGCCATCATCTTCAGGAGGTCGACCTTGACCTCGCCTAGCGATCTGTTTTCCATGCCGCCGAGAATCTGGCCGAGAAGCTCCTGGATAATATCATTCTGAACCTCTCTTTCCCCGAGGATTGGGATCGCGGTCGCGTAGAAATGGCCGTCTTCCTCTTGTTGAATAGCAAATCCAAGTTCGACCAAATCGCTGCTCCGCTCCTTGAGAAGCATCCGTTCGGAAGGCAAAAGCTTCAGGGGAATCGGAAACAGCAGTTGCTGCGAGGTCACCCGCGTGTCCTTGTAGGCGCGAACGTAAGTGTCGAAAAGGATCCGCTCGTGGGCCGCGTGCTGGTCGACGATGAACAAACCGTCCTGATCCTCGCCAAGCAGAAAGGAGTTCATGAGCTGGGCCAGAATCCGTGGTTCCTTGAGAGTCTGGACATGCTCGAAGGGCGACCCTGTCGGGTTGGAGGCCGGCCCCAGCCGCTCAGTTTCCTTGAGTTCATACTGCCGGTTCGTCGCGGGGAAAGGCGCGGAAGAGGCGAATTCTGGAAAAAGTGTCGGGGGGCGTCCTGGTGCCGCACCTGCCATCCCTGCCGCACCTGCCATCCCTGCCGCACCTGCCATTTCTGCCGCACCTGCCGCCCATGCCGCCGCTGCCGTCTGTGCCGCTTGGGCCGCTTGGGCCGCCGCTGTTCCCGGTGGGAACCCCGTCATGGCGTTTCCATGTTCCTGGGTTCCTGGGGCTTGGTTTGAAGAGATGCCGGAGTTGAGTGCCGACGGCGGGGCAACCATCCGAAGACCTGAGAGGCTTGCCTGGATTGTTTCCCAGATCAGTCCAAAGATCCAGCGTTCGTCGCAAAAGCGCACCTCGGTCTTTTGGGGATGGACATTGACGTCGACCATATTCGGGGGCATGCGGATATCTAGAACCAGGACAGGGTAGCGGCCCCTCGGAAAGAACGCCGACAGTGATTTCGAAATGGCCTGCGCAACCAGTTTGGAGCGAACGAAACGGCGGTTAATCAGGGTGGTTGTATATCTGGCCGAAGGGCGGGCATCGTTCGGCGGGGAGATAAAACCCTGGACGGAGACTCCCAAAGCTGCGGCGGATGCTGGTTCTC
>MNYA01000508.1:2404-3263 GCA_001872985.1 bacterium CG2_30_54_10
AGAATTGCGTCGATGAGCTTTCCCGAGCCAGTAGTGTGAGCGAGCGGAATGTTTCCCTTGGTGAATCGGAATGCGATTTCGGGGTAGGCCATCATGTAATGACAGACGATATCCGAGATCTGGGCCATCTCGCTCTGCGGCGATTTAAGGAATTTCCGGCGGGCCGGAACATTGAAAAAAAGGTTTTTCACCTGGATTCGGCTTCCACGAGGGAAGGCCGCCGCTTCGACCGCGCTGACGCGCCCGCCGTCGACCTGAACCCGTGTTCCGGCCGCGCCGGATTCGTGGCGGGTTACCAGGGTGACCCTTGAAACGGAGCCGATCGTGGCGAGAGCTTCCCCGCGAAACCCGAGAGTGGTAAGGCGCTCGAGGTCTTCCTCAGTTCCGATTTTGCTCGTGGCGTGGGGCGTGAAGGCCATGACCGCGTCGAGCTGCGACATTCCGACTCCGTCGTCGGTAACCTCGATGAGCTTTTGGCCGCCATCCTTGATCTCTATCTCGATCAGCGTGGGATGGGCATCCAGGGCATTTTCGAGAAGCTCTTTCACGACCGAGGCGGGCCGTTCCACGACTTCCCCGGCCGCGATCTTGTTTACGACTTCGGGTGAAAGCTGTCTTATGATGCCGGTTTCCATATTCAACTCATGCGAGCGGCAATGGATCGCCCATCGCCCAATCGGAGCTTGCATTGACCCGGGTCAGGTCTCCGGTCACGGCATTCGCCGAAAAAAAGCCCTGCGCGGCGACCATCGCGGCGTTGTCCGTGCAGAGGGCTATGGGTGGGATCAGCAGTTGAATCCCATGCAGGGCGGCGAGATCCTCGAACTTTCGGCGAAGAACCCCATTGGCAGCCACTCCG
>MNYA01000491.1 GCA_001872985.1 bacterium CG2_30_54_10
AGTCAAGCAAATGCAGGCAACAAAAAACAAAACTGAATTTCTTCATCGGAATCCCTCCAGAAAATTTCTGTACGCGCTCATTGTAACTTTTTAGCATGCTGATTTCACCTGGGATTTTCATGCGGGTGTAAAGTTTTTTTTCGTTGACGCCCTTTTCCATTCCAGTTAAACGTAGAAGGTAAGTAAAGGGAAAGGAGGGGAGATAGGGAAACGGTTTCGGCGAGTGCCCTTTGAATAAGAGTTTATGAGAGCCGGTTTGGATTGCCCGACACCATTGGTAAGCCAAATCCGCTCCGAATAGGCCGTATTGCTGGTTCAAGATGCATAATGGTGCGGCTGTTGCCAGGTGCAAACCATGAACCGGAATCACACGGGAACCCCCTCAAATAATTCTGGGCAGGGAGTGGCTAAGGAATGTTTCCCATGGGCAAAATGACAACGGCGCTAGCCTTGATTTTCCTTTTCTGCGGTTTCCCATCTTCGACCACCACAGTACAAGGCTGCGATATGACGCATACCTGGAGCCCCATCCAGACTCGTGACAGCAGCAGCAACACACCCGATCTGGCCTTCCTGGAATTGGCGCTCAGAATACGCGAAGCTCTTGCGTCCGAGAATTTGAGCCGGCAGGAAATCTTCGTCGAATGGCCCGACAGTTCTGGCGCTGATAGCCCGCCGCCGCTTCTCGACAAGGCGCCCGACGTCGCGACCATTCCCCGTGAAATTTTCACGCGACTTGCATCGGATGGAGTAGATGCAGCCCGGTTCTGGCGAAAGTCCTGTACCCCTGGCGGGGAAATCGGAATGCTATGCAAAGTCCTGCAAGAGTTCATCGGAGGGGTCTGGCGACCCGCGTTGTCTCTCCCTCAATCGAGGTGGTGCCTGCGCGTCTCGTGCCAGCAACGGTACAGCCGTCTTGCGTGGAGCGAGGACATGCGGACCCGTGGTTTTTTCGGCCTTTCCCGCTTCGACCAAGCTTTGATGAGGGTTTGTCTCACAGATCCCAAAGGGACCATCAGGCTGATCGAGGAGTTCCCTCTGAAGGGTTTTACCGAAGTCCATTTTGCAAGCGAAGCATCAGGCAGCATGCGAATGTTGGGAATTCTGGTACAGGCAGGCTTTCCCCCGTTTTTTCGCAAAGAGGAAACTATCCAGACATCTCCGGATCCATCTCTCAGGGGTGATAAAAAGAAATGACCCGCTTCCGAATCCCTTTTTTTGTCCTGATGATGGCCTGCATCCTTGCGTATGCGCAACCCGCGGCGGCGCAGGAAAAATCGATGGTCGGCTATCTGGACCTTGGGCGCGTCTTGTCAATGCATCCGCTTGGGGCGCGATTCGCCCCTCAAACCCAGCGGTTCACAGGGACGGATTCCCAGCCTCCGGCAGATCTTGATCGGGCAATAAAAAACGCCAAGGAGTCGATCGAGTCCGAAACAAAAAGGTTGGCTAGCCTGAAAAGCCAATTGGAACAAGAGTTCAAGAAACCCGGGAAGGCCGGGAAAACCTCGTCTGACATCCAGCTTGCCTACTGGCAAAAACGCAAGAAAATTGAGGAGCGGCTTATCATTTCGCAAAGTCTTTTCACTGAATACAGCGAAATGAAAGAAATGGGACGGTCAACCTCTCAGGAGTCGATTGCTCCTGTTTTGGAACAAGTATTGAAGGACGTTCGGGATGCTATCGGGGAAACGGTGGCACGCAGTGGAGTTCGGATTGTGATCGATGTTTCCGCGCTCAATCGCCGCCAGATTCAAAGCAGATTTTCTCCCGATATTGCCTCCGTCCAGGTGAACCCAATAGATCAGATATGGAGAGACCCCAATGCCGGCAAAATCTCACCAGAAGCTTTGGAAAACTGGCTCGACAAGGCAGGGGAAGTCGTGGTTCGCCGGTTTCCCCAACTCGGCTGCCCGGTCCCGATAGGGGGGGTAGACCTGGAACCGCAGATGCTTCGGCTTTTGAACCCTGAATTATCGTCGGCCAGCGCTTTCAAAAACAGGAGTCACCCATGAAGAATACCACGGATTTTCCCTCTCCGGTGCTGCATGCCATGGCCTCCGTTTTCGCAGCGATATTTTTGCTTGCCATTCCCGCCTTGTCTCAGGCGGCTCCGCCACTCACGCAGCCACCTGCACAATTTGCCCAGGTAGATCTTCGGCTGATTCTGATGCTTCACCCCACCATGATGAGATACGATTTCGGTTTAAACCGTTTCATGCGCATTTCCCCATCGCAATCGGCCGCCATGAAAAGTGCCGAGGCAGAGGTTGAGCGAAGGCGTCCCGAGGTTGAGAAGGCAATAAAATCTCTCCAGGCTGAGCGCGATAAGGTTCTGCGAGAAATGAGTGCTGCGCGACTCACCGCATCGATTCGGGCAGCGCCGATATCCTCACTGCGGGAAAAAGCCCAGCTTTCAGTGTTCCAGGCGGCGGGAACCGAATCCAAAGCCATTGAAGTCAGAGGTTTCGACCCCCGCCTGGAGCCAAACGGTGTGGCAGGGGTTTCCGTAAGCGCTGAAAAAGCTGTCACCGATTATGGAAAACGACTCGCTGAGCTTGGCTCAAAAATCCAGTCCCAGTACGAACATCTGCAGGGCCCCCTCTACTACACAACCAACGAATCCCAAAAGATCTTTAACGACATCCTTGCCGAGGTCAAGGCCATCGTTGGTGAAACAGCCAGGCAACATGGAATTTCAACAGTCATGAACGCCTGTCCTATAATCTCCGGCGAACCCCATCAGATGGTCAATCCAGGGGCAACCGTTCCGTCAGGGGAAAGGTCGCGCTCTTTCGACCAGCTGTTCGAAACGCTCATCAATTCAAAATTTGAGAAATTCGAACTCCCGCCGCTTCCTGACAATCCTCGCGTAATGGCTGGCATCGGCATGACCATCACCGACCCATTGAGAGCATACTTGGCCAAATCCGGCTCAGTAGCCGCCCTCCAGGGGTCTCCCGAAGTCGGCCAGTTGTTCCTGTACGGTGGCCTTGATTTGACCGGACCTGCCGCACTCGCTCTCATGGCGAAATACAAATTCCCTCCGGGAATCCAGCAACTCGTATTGAGCGTCATCGCACGCAGAACGCTCTGACTTTGATTGATCCGATCCAATCGAATTGATTGCCCGCCCCTAGCGGCGATGAGGAGGAAAATCACATGAACTACAGTCAGCGATACTTCCGACTACTGGTTATCTTGCTTCTCCTGGCAGGTTTGAGCAACCTCAGTCCCTCGTGGGCCGACCTGGACCCATATTACAGGCAAAACGGTGACGCTTATCTTCTCATAGGAGAAAACCCGACCGTAGGCTTGCAAAACGTGCGAGGAGTCTACGCCCTCAACAATCTTTCGACGAATGCCCCCCAATTCCTTTACGATCCTCAGGATTCGTATGGGATTTCAGCCTCGCTGGTATATTTAGGACCCAGCCTTTTCAGCAAAGACCTGTACACTTTCTCGGGTGCTGACACTGGATTGGTCGATGTAACAACCCCCCTGGAACGAGAATGCCGGACTACCTCACAGTTGACTGAGAGACACCACGGTGTTACCGGCAATCTTTCGGGTGGAATCCATCGAATACCCGAATCGATTGCCGCCGGCCAGCAGATTTCGGTCGCAGCCTATGGGTATTCTTGGCAAACCTTTCCTGGCGGTTACGGTTATTCGAAAGACACCGATGGGAATGGAATGACAGACACCTTCTATTTTTACCCGATGGTATTCCAACGCGCGGGAGGGCCGATCTCGTTCGGTTCCTATTATGTCGGAGATCCAACTTATTGCGCGCCGTGCAATATCCCGCTGACCGCCATTTCAGGACGGCCAGGCTGGTTTTACGTCAATCCGAACACTTGGTATCATCCCATCGAGAAGCTCGTAAACAACACCGGTCGGCCAATGACCTGTCGTGAAGCAGTCAAGGCCAAATTTCGCGACCTGTCGATAACTAAATTCAACGTAAACAGTCTCATCGGGCCGACGACCCTTTATCCGGTGGCGAGCGTGAAATTGTGGGAGGAGAGAACAGTCACAAGGCTGGCCGAGTGCGGCGACCCATGCGCCCCTGGAACCGTTCCGTATACCGCTTCCGGCACTCCGGCTCCCTACCTCGGCACGGTCATGTCCGGATTCGGCCGGTCGTATCTTTATTCAAGAATTCCAAGCGCAACAACCTTCCTGCTGACCGCCAAGAATTCCGACGGAACCTCCATCACAGTTCCTGCAAACAATATGAGGGGTGATAAGAACCTTGCAGCGAACAACTACCTGACCACGCGTTTCATCGGCGCATCCGCGCGATCCATAACAGAAGATTACGTGTATTTTCTCGGGAATGAGACAATCGGAGACTGGCTGGCCACGACGTCCTTCACTCCTCCGAACCCGTTGAATGTGGTGGATTGCGCTGTTTCCGACCAATGGTGGCTCAATGGAGGGATCGTTTATTCTTACGACAAGGCAAACGGGCAAGTCTACCAGTTTGTCCGAAATGAAGCTTCGAATTCGTCTTCTTTCAGCCCGATCGCGGTGGGTTCCGAATATGACTCGATTTCGACGGACGGTTTTGGAAACCTCTATCTTTTGAGGACGGTTCGCGAACCGACAGCCATTGCCAACATCGGGCTATCCGAACTCATTATCGCATCAACAACCTGGGGCGCCCCCCCTCCAGCACCGCCGGCTTCCAGGTATGGCGCAGCCTATTATCGTCAGAAAATTTTCAAGGGTGTCACCAAGCGGGATTATTACGGTGGTGGAATGACGACACTCGTGTCAAAGGTTCCGATTGGCGAAGACTATTTTTGCAGAACGATCGAATATCCGAACTGGACATCTGCGTCCAATCTATCCGACACGACCAAGTGGGTTTTTTTAGGCGCCCTGAGCCGTTCTTCGACTCCGGTCACCGATCAGGTGTATTGCGAACTTGCTGTCGTCAACGTCAACACACCACCTGAGAAAACAGGAAATGAAAACGGTATGACCGACATTGACGGTCCTTTTGTATTGAATGGGACAGCCCTTGTACCTGCAATCACGCCATTCAGTGAAGCAAGTCCTCTCTTCTTTCAGGTCGAAAACTTCCCGTTGCTCGATTCTAACGGTGTTAACACGAGAGCCACCGGGCTCGAAGATATCAATGGAAATGGGTTCACTGGGGGGTTTACTTCAGCTCTCGCCTCGATCAGTTACCACTGGGTTATCGAACAAATCAATGACCGCTATGGCATTCCGGCTACCAACCCGGTCAAGATTTTCGACCGCACGGATCCCACGTATAACACTGTCGGTCTGAGTTTCACAGCAGGAAAATACAATGTCTGGGTTCAAACTAAGTTCGCCTTTTATGATTACGACCTGCTGACCCCGGGAAGCACTCCTGCCAGCCGTTCTGAGATCCTCAGCCCGACCAAGACCGCGTTCGGAACGACTTCCGATTCACCATTCAGTTATCTGAGTACATCCGGCTGGGCAAAGTATGAGGTCGAGATTGCATCGGCATCCATTGCGTCATTTCCGGGCGGCGCCGGCGTAGTAATGAGTGGGAGGTGGGACAGCACGACCTTCACTTATGCGCCAACCACGACCGATCCTTCGGGAGTCCCTACGTACATCATCGAAGAAGGGGCGACCTGGTCGTTCAGACTGCGAGACAGCTTGGCCAATACGGGGGCTAACGATCGCCTCGCGGCGATTGAAAGTGATGATCCACCGGTTCCCAACGATCCGAGAGCTGAAGATCTTCATTGGACGGCTCCTCCAACATTCAAGTGGACCGCCCGACTCGAGCATCCAACAACGCATGCCGGTATCTTAATAAGCGCTGACATCTATCCAGCAGATCCGATGTCTCAAAGCATCGAAATTCCTCTGCCTCTGGTAAACCGCTTCCTTACAATACCATCGGACCCCGTCTCATATATTCTCGAAGTCGATGCCACAAGATTCTATGAATACAAAACCTTCGTAATCACCGGTCAGGTGCAAACGGGCACCGACCCGGTCACGGGCGCTCCTATCTTTACCGCCCAGTGGGGCCCAACCACCCTGAGGCCTTTCATCCAGGTCAAGGCACAAGCCAATGTCGTCGTCCTGGACAAGACACCGCCGGCCATGACCCTGCTGGAACCATACGCTCAGAGTTCCGTGCCTGCCATGGGGTTGATCGCCCGAACAACCGGACCTGCTGATGAAAAGACAATTCTGTGGGGAACCACCGGAGATTCAATTCTTTCACCCGAAGGGAAGTCGAATCCTACTACGCTTCAATTCATCGTTGCTGACAACAATCCATTCGGAAATCTTTCCCAGACGAACTCGTTCGTTGACACCCACTCAGGGTTGAGCTGTAAACACAATGTCAGCAAGCGTTCCGGAAGTTTCATCTACCAGACAGCTACCGGAACAAGTCTTTCCCCAATCGTCCTGTGGGCCGACGTGTCCGCCCCCGCCCAGTATCGTGACGACAATGGCCATGGTGGAAACTTCAATTTCGGGGAGCTGGCCCTGCCTAGCACGCTCCTTTCACAGACCAGTCCGTCCGTGATTTATACCTCGACTACATTCAGTTATCTTTCCTACGCAATGGCGCTGAGCAACCTTGGACACTTTTCCAGGGATGCGTTTCTTGGCAACGCATGGTCGGGTAAGCTTCCGCTCAATTACGCAAATAGTTTCCCTGGTTACGCAAATCTGACCTACGGCGCCTACTTCACGGACTCAAGTGGAAACACAATGGTTGGAAGTTGGACATCCGCCGGGATAATAGTGGTGCGTGACAACAAGCGCCCCAATGCGGCAATTCAGGCTACCGATGAAAAGAGCCTGTCGCCCCGTCTCGTGCCATACTTGAGTGGTTCATTCACTAGTGGATACGATCGGGCAAAAGCTGAAAGTTATTTCACTTCCAAGGACTACACACAAGTTAATGAGTTAGATCCATGGGGAAATAGCAGTATACCCACATTCTTCGAAGTCAACTGGCCCTGGCGCCCGTCTGGCTCAGCCATGTTCTCGTTCCATAGTGCAATTGATGTCGGGTACGAGCAGGATATCCCGATCATGTTCCAATCTTTCTTGAGCGACAATGTTACTGCCAGCCCTACCAAGACCTGGTCGATCAGCGGCGGCCAATTCACAAGCCCACTGACGATCGGCTTGAACCCCTGGAGATATCTGTTCACGCAGGCGGCAACGTACAGCATGAATCTGACCGTAAATGACACGGCACGTGGTTGGCCTTCCAATCCGACCGATCCCTACAATTCAGCTCTTCCGCAACCAAACACCAGAAATCTTAATCTTGACATCCCGATCTACGCGACACGCCTGGATTTGCGTGTGATCGAAAAACAGATGAGATAAAATGCCGCTCATAAAAAATCATGGAACTTCACTGGTGGAGGTCATCCTGGCGACCGGAATCATGGCTTTCGCAATGATTCCGATCGCCGGAATGATGGGCTATGGAATCAAAGGGAACCAGAAGGACTTCAGGGCAGTTCAGGCCATCCAGCTCGCAGAGGCAAGGTTGAATCAGGTCATGGCGATTGATTTTCAAATGATCCCCGACGGGGATGACATAACCGATGATATTTCCTCCGGATCGCAAGTTGTCGTCCCTCTCGGGCCGGAAACCATCGGGCAAGCGGGTTATGAAGTCCACCTCGAAAGTTCCCTCGTAGACAGTTCTTTCGATTTCTACTGGGTGGATCTCAATCCCTCCCTCCCTAATCCCCCTTACGTGGCAACCGATCCGGCCACCTGGGTATTCATAAGAGACCCCACGGCAAAGACCCTGGCCGGAAGCGATCGGCGCCTACGGAGGTTGAAAATTACCGTAGCGTGGAAGGAACCAACAAACCAGGATCGAAAAATCGAGTTGTTGAGTTACAAAGCTGACTTGAGTGATTAAAACAATGGCCGGACAACGTAAAGGAATGGCGCTGGTAATTGTACTTGTCCTCTGCACGGGTTTACTGTCTCTCGGGCTCTGGTTCATTGGAAGTTTTCGACAACGAGTGTCAATTAATCCGCTTGTTCTGGAACGGGTTCAGGTTGATTTTTTCGCACAGGGTATTCTCCAGGCGGCGATGTTGAAATTCAAAAAAATACCATACGGGTTTTACTATGCTTATATCGCAAGGGGAACAAGCCCGGATTATCTGAACACCTACCTCAGCCGGATTGTCGGCTCTCGTGACGCGCCCCTTCTGACCGGAACATCGAATGGTGACATCAAATCCCTTACAGGCCAGGATATTACCGTTAACTACCAGACAGACGTCGAAATGGTTTATAACCGGGTTTACAATCAGGACGGGATAGTGATACAGGTGAGAGTGCAGACTCCGAACCACACGCGCACGGTTTCCCATACTATCGACGTCACCCGGCTACGGGTTTCACCATGAGAGAAAAAATGCGCAAGCGCCGCTTCGGATTTACCCTGGTTGAGATTCTCGTCGCCGCAGGCGTTCTAAGTATTTTTTTTGTTGGAGTATTCAACATTTACCGGTCCGGATCGAATGTTTTTCGAAGCGGAAACTGGCGGATGGTTACGCAGAAAAAGTTACAGCTGGCTCTTCAGCAGATCCGCGAGGACATCGAACGGGCCAATGGCGCCACGTCTTTTCTTGCCGACTCGGTTGCCTCTGAGCCGCTTCCACTCTACCTCAGCAAAGACTGCACCGTTGCCGGCGCGGAACCGACGTTATTAATAGGAATCACTTCTCCCAAAATGTTGATGTATGGTTCGATCACGACTCCCAACACTGAAGCCTCAACTATCGCCACCACACGTGTGAAAGGAACCTGGATGGGGTTTGCTCTCTATTGTGGTGCGAACGGTTTTCTGAGATATGTCAGGAAAAACGACCCCGACACTGAGCCGCCACCGGTCGGAGACAACATCACCAACTATAAACCTTCCTCGGGAGTCGGTCCTTCCGCCAGTTTTACCCAAGCAGTAAGCGACCCTGCGCACAAGATGATGGATAACAATGAATTCGTTGATGGTGTAACCCAAATTGGATTCGCTTACCAGGTTGGCGACCGGAACGCAGTGACGATTCTCGTCGAGTGTAGCAGCAGTACTCCTGGACAGCCTGTTTCGACCGTGCGCGAACAAGTTGTAGCCAAACTGCTGACCGGAACGAATGTCATTTTGTTCCCATAACTATGACAACGCAGGGAAAACTTCAATGGTTTCCTCAAGTAATTGAGCTGGCACGCACATGGCTTGTTCTTTTTCACGGAAGCAGGCCGAGTCGGCGAAGGGCAGTGCAGACCGGTTCACCGTTCGCGGCCGTCATGCGGGTGCGGAGAGTCCAGAGTCCGATCTCTCGAGCAGTTTTCGCGTCGATCTTCACCCGATCTTTTTCCGTGCAGACCAGCTTCGCACAGGCATTCGCCGCGATTGTTGCGATAGGCAAAAACTCGGCCGGCTTGAAAACGTGGTGATCGCGAAAAGCCCTGGTTTCGGAAACGGCGCATCCAATTTTTTCCAGCAACCTGAAAAACGGTTCCGGGCATGCGATAGCGGCGAAGGCAACCGCCCGCTTTGGGCCATTATCGAGGCAAGTTGCGTTGCCGGATGGGTCGATCCAACCGGTGGGAACTGTTAAGGTCTCAACAACCGGGATCTTCGGCGCAAAGCTTTCGAGCCATTTCCGCCAGAACTCGCGTTGCCCGCTGCTCGATGACTCGCATCTTGTCAAAACGATCCCGTCGGCCAAAGCCAGCCGTTGGGGAGGCTCGCGAAGCCGTCCGTGGGGCAATAGCCTGACCGCATCCCGGTTCATGGTGGAATCCCAAAGGACAAGGTCGATATCCCGAGCCAGGCGCCGGTACTGGAATCCGTCATCCAGCAGAAGCAACCGCGGTCTGAACCATTTTTCAGCCATAACGGAGGTGTGTGCCCGATTCTTTCCAAGAAACACCGGCACCCTCGGAAATGATTGGTTGATTAGCAACGCCTCGTCTGTCAGGCCGGGAGAGTGCGGGCCTTCACCCCGCAACATGTAAAATCCGCGTTCCCAGGGGCTTTTGTAGCCGCGGGTAAGAACCACCGTTTCCGCTGGACGCAAAGGATCATCGAGAAGTTCGATCAATAACGGCGTTTTACCGGTGCCTCCGACGGAGAGGTTCCCGATCGAAACCACCCTCGCGGATGGCCTTTGTACAAGAAAGGGAAAACACATGAAGAAATTCCGTTCGAGCGAACTTAATCCGCCATAGATCGAGGCAAGCAAAGAAATGAACGGCTCAATTGCTCTTCGGAAAATCATTTCAGGGTGTCCAAAGCGGCTTTCATTTCAGCAAACCGTGTTTCGGATTGCCGGCAAAACTCCGGGGCGGCGACGACGGGGAACGCATCGGCCCCCATGTCCGTGGGGATTCCCGCCTCCTGGCAAAGAGCGCGGACCTTGTCGTCGTAACAAAGGGGCACCACCGGAACTCCCGCACGCAACCAGGCCAGAAGAACGTGATACCGCATCGGATAACCGGCCGTCAGACTTTCTCCAAGCTTCATCAAATCAGCGAAAGTTCCAGGTGTCCGAACCGGAAACCCGGGAAATGTCCGTAATAGCAAAATTTCATCTTCGCGCCTTGCAGCGACCCCGATGGCGGAATCCGGCAAAAGACGAATTTGTTGAAACCTGCCAATTGCGAACCTGCGAAACTTTTCATCGAACCAGGGGCGAATGTTGACAGCCGTGAGATGGCCTGCGGCCTTTTTGCCAGGAACATAAGGAATAGCCCATGACCAGTCGGTTCCGAGGTTTGCTGTTCTTCCGGTAAGCAAAGAAAACAAATTGACGGACCCGGCGTCTCTCATCCAGCAATCTCCGGTGTGGCGAAGGGCCCGACCCGATATATTCCTGGCGAGCGAATTTCGCAAAGGGCCAAGGCCGGCGCCCCACAGTGAGGGAACAGCCCCGGATACTGATGCTGCCACCAATCGCAGCGCGTAAAAGGTCACGCCCTCCACGGTCCAGTCCTGGAATATCCCGCCGGCAAAAATGACATGGCGGCACTCCTTCAAGCAAGCTAGAAAGGGGAGCCAGGAAGCGATGCCGCGCCGCGGAACTCGCCTGAACCCACGCACGCTCTGTAAGTGATTTCCTGCCGTCACGACCACACGAGAATCACGGCCCAGGCTCGCGGTCAAACCCTGCAAAATGGCTTCATCACCGAGATTCCCTTCCCCGAAAAAACCTACCACCAACACTTTCATTCCATCAATCCCACGATCGATGGAATGATCGTCGAAAGCCGGTCGTCCCATGTCGGAGGCGCCTGCTTTTTTCCCGGTTTGGCCAGAAGTTCCAGGGTTTCTTCGACAAGGCCAGGAAGGATCGCCGTCTTCGAAAGAACACGATCGATCATGGGATGGACACGCAACGACGCCAGGTCGGTTCCCCACACATGGAGGCCGCGTGCCGCATATTCGTAAGCCTTGATCGGATCGACCGCGCGAGATAAAGGAATATCGCGAAAAGCGACAACACCCACATGGCAGGTGTCCAAAAGTCTTCTCAGCGCCTCGCGGGAAAGGACACCGTGGTTGAACACCCCGGTTTCTTCCAACAGGCGACGGAAACCCTCTCCGCGCCCAGGCCCGGCCAGGTGAAGCTCGACTCCCGGAAGCGCGGAAATTCGTGTAAGCCAATCAAAATCGACCCATTCGAAATGCGCCCCGGCCGATAAAACCAGAAGCGGCGGGGGTGATGGGCGGAAGCGCTTCGGCGTCGTCAAAAAGTCAGATTCAGCAGCATTGGGAGCCAGAATCCGGACTGCCGCAGAGCGCGTGTTGAAACCTTTCAGAAGATTTTCGCTGGTTGCCAAAAATACATCCACCCGCTCCATCAAATAATCTTCATAAGCACGCCATGCCGATTCACGCTGTCCGGGAAATGCCCCGTGAAGATCGCATCTATCGTAAACGACCCCACACCATGATCCACGGCTCAATCCGCTCATCGAAGGATCGGCGACCCACAACAGTGTTTCGCTCTCGCAAATTCCAGATCGGCGAAGCAAATGAGCGGCGATCTTTACCGCGATCGCTTGCAAAGCCGGAAACCCGGTCGCCCTGAATGGAACCCGGACTGTCAGCTCGCGAACCCGGCCAAAAGCAGATCCGGCAGTAATTGCAAGGCCGCCACCACAGAGCGGATTCAAGTAATAAAGGCTGAAGCCGCGTCGGGCAAGGCCCTGCGCGAGAGCCTGGTGCCGCTGTCTCAATCCGTTCCAGGCGACTGGAGCAACAAACAGGATCGGGTAAGGCGAAAGCTTTACTCGGCAACATGGCTTTGAAATTTTCCACAGAGGTAAAGAATTCAAAGAGCCATTTCGGAAAAAAGAATTCATGGAGTTTTTCCCAGCGTCTCAGTGTCTCAATTTTTCAATTTTTCAATGCCACAACGCCACAATGTCCCGGAGCGGTATCTTCTCAATAAAGAGGCTAGGCACTCGGTCATTGCCGCGCAGGCGGGAATCCAGCATACACAAAACGTAACTTCTCAATAAGGGGGGGCACGGGCGAATGGCACTTAGATAAGGAAATTCTTGAGAAAAATGCTCGGAATAAAATTCGCGTTTATCAGTGTTTACCCATCGTAGAAAAAATATTGGAGAAGCCAAAGTAGGCTTAACTAAGCACCATTCGCCCGTGCCCCCCTTTATTGAGAAGTTACGTTTTGTGTATGCTGGATTCCCGCCTGCGCGGCAATGACCGAGTGCCTAGCCTCTTTATTGAGAAGATACCGCTCCGGGACATTGTGGCGTTGTGGCATTGAAAAATTGAAAAATTGAGACACTGAGACGCTGGGAAAAACTCCATGAATTCTTTTTTCCGAAATGGCTCTTTGAATTCTTTACCTCTGTGGAAAATTTCAAAGCCATGTTGCCGAGTAAAGCTTTCGCCTTACCCGATCCTGTTTGTTGCTCCAGTCGCCTGGAACGGATTGAGACAGCGGCACCAGGCTCTCGCGCAGGGCCTTGCCCGACGCGGCTTCAGCCTTTATTACTTGAATCCGCTCTGTGGTGGCGGCCTTGCAATTACTGCCGGATCTGCTTTTGGCCGGGTTC
>MNYA01000488.1 GCA_001872985.1 bacterium CG2_30_54_10
ATTCTGGTTCATCGACCGGCCATAAGGGGCCGTAAAAACAACAACCATTGTCATAGTTATTGTTTAACGGCCCCTTAAGCCCCAAAATCCGGTGGTGTCCCACGCTAACTGATACCGAATTTTGCGAATGAGAGAAATGTCATTGCGAGCGAAGCGAAGCAATCTCAAAGCGCGACTAACAAAATATGCAAATGCTCGTCGGACCCGCGACCGAGAGATTGTCATTGCGAGGCGCATTGCGCCGAAGCAATCTCGTGATGTCGGGGATTGCCTCGCTTCGCTCGCAATGACAACAGAGAGCTGGAGTTTAGCTGATCTTGGTAGCCACGTCTCAAAGTGAAGGATGCGATTGCTTCGCTTCGCTCGCAATGACAATTTTTGGCTCTTGAAGTTAATGTAGCCCACCACCAAAATCCCACTTTTGTCATTTCGACGGAAGGGAGAAATCTCTTGCGCCGGGAATCATTGAGTTTCCCCGAATTATTGAGTAGATGCACGTGCTGCGGACGCTACCTTGCAGAAAGGACATTCTTGCCTCGAACGATCTTCAGGCTCCTTTGGTGTAACATCTCAAAAAGATGGGAAGAAAAAAAGTAGAAGCGGCTTCCAGCCGCTTGAGAACCACGCGGCAAGATGCCGCGTCTACTTGTTACCCCGAATTATTGAGAAGTTACCCTTTGGTTGGCGAAACTCAAGGCGTCAGCAGAACACCCTGGTTCGATTTCTCACTTTCAGAATTGTCAAACTGGAAAATAGCGAGATAATGGCCGCCGCGCCGCATTTCATCAATGTCTTCACCCTTGAAAATCCAACCTTTACCCTCCTCTTCACGCCCGACGATTCGCCCCTTTCCTAGAAGTGAAAGCTGCGGAAGTTCAATGAGGTTGAGGTTGACGCTTACGATCCAGTCATCCGGACGATTCGCATACATTTCGCAAACGAGGCTGCTAGGATCGGCTTTAGCAGGTTCTTCAACCGGAGGAGGTGCATTTTTCGCGGCTACCCCGCGGCGCTTTGTTTTGGGCGGACCGGCCTGGGCCCGACCGCGCTCGAATTTGACGTGAAGAGCCCAAGGTTTCCCAAGATACGACCGAACGAACGTCTGCCCTTCCCCCTCGAGCTTTCCATTTTTGAAGTCTTTGTCCTGGGCCAAAACGTAGCGGGCCAGAAGAAATCCGATTTTTTCCTTCAAGAGTGGCGTCAACTCCTTGTCGAAAGCGAGGCCAAGAACTTCCTCAAGGCTTTCGTCGCTGATCTTTGAGCCGCCGTAAAGATCGGCTTCCAGGGCCAGAACACGAGCGCCAATACGGTTTCCGCGGGAAATGATCCCGCGCGATCTGATACTGCCCGCCAGCTCGCGGGCCTTTGCGAAATCACCCAATTGAAATGCGCGAAGAGCTTCAAAGAAGGTCAGATCTCCTGGGAGCTGGCGTGGAAAGGTATTCGCCGCGGTGGTGTACTTTTCTTTTGAATAGGGGCCCTTGAGCTTTTTCAGCATGGAAGCAACGATCCGTGCCTCCATGGTGTAACGCTCTTCACCCGTTACCTCTCTAAGACGGTCATAGACTCCCTCGAGAACCCAGAGCGCCTCCTCGACGGCAGGATAATCGACGGGAAGGATTACCTTGAACTCGGCCAGTATCTTTGCGGCTTCATCGTAGTTCCCCATTATGGCGAGGGTCAAACCTTTCATGTAAAACCATGGATAGTCCGCTCTTGGCTCAGCGGCAATCGTTTCCGCAAAAGGTGTAAACTCGTAGTTGGAAATAATCGTCCATGCCTCGCCGGGTTGTCCGCCAAAATTGAGGCACTCGGCAAGGCGCAGTTTGACTTCCCGCGGGGTCTGGATTCGGCCGAAAATCCGGAAATCGCTTTTGTAATCCGGAGCTCTGCCGAGACACTGACGGAATGCTTCAACCGCCGTCCAAAGACTTTCCCGGCGCTCGCTCCCTTGCTGGGTAAGGAGTTTCTGCGTGTAGTACATGCCCTTCACGTAGAATAGATCCGGCTTGAGTGAGTTGCTCTTGAAAGACGCCTCACAGCTTCGAAGCCATTTCTTCGCTATACGCAAGGTCTCCTGAGCCGGCTTGATATCCAAGACATAGAACGGCTCGGGACGATTGGCCAGATACTGCCCTTTCAGAACGTTGGACATATACTCTTTTCGCGCCTTGAGCGTGTTGGCCAGAACAAGGTAAAGCCTGGATTTGTCGATTATCTCAGAAGATTTAGCATCTTTTTCGGCGTTTTCGAGAACCCGGATGATCTCCTCAAGATCCTTGATTTCATAAGCCCGCTCATCAATGGTTTCAAGCTTTTCTTTCGCCGAATAGAAATACTGCTGCGGTGTAATCTGCAGCAGACCTGACTTTCCCGCGGAACAGCCTGATAAAGAGAGCGAGAGCGCTGAAATAGCGATAAGAAAAGCGGAAAACTTCAGAAAGGCCAGGGGTCTTTTCGCGCAGTTCAATGCCTGCCTCCTGCCGAATGAGAATCGCGATGAATGCCCGCATGGAAAACGAGTATCTGCTCAAGAAGAAGGGGCATTAGCTGATTCTCAACATAAAGCGAGATTCCCCACATTCGTTCGGAATGACAAACGATGCTGTCATTTCGACCGAAGGGAGAATTCTCTTGCGCCAGGAATCATTGAGCTTCCCCGAATTATTGAGTAGATACGAAAACCAAACACCAAAAAACAGTATAGTGGATTTGGTCAGACGTTCTTGAGCTTTATCTGAACCCGGCCCTTCTGATTCATTGCATCTCTCTCGCGATCCCGGAAAATTATGTAATTCTTCTGAATGAGATCGTCGACGAGGGTTTCAATTTTGCTGTATCGATAACGATCATCGTCGAATTTGGGCCCGAGTTCGATGAACTTGTTGTCTTCAATGAAAAAGAGATATTGGATAGTTGAGAAAATTGCCTCGGGAGCATCACGGTTCTTATCAAGATAGAGATTCACGACATCGACCTTCGGAACACGTGTCGGATCCTTATTCAACTCCTCGGCTTTGTGCTCGAGCTGAGCGTGAAGTTCCTTTGTGTCACCCCAATCTTTTGCCTGTACCATGGCGCAGTCAAGGTCGTATTCAAGATCGCCAGACCCTTTGCAATGATACATGCTCGGGCGCTCGGTACTTTCAGTGGCGTCGATCATGCACCCTTCCTTCGAGAGCGAGCTGATGGTCATGAGCGGGTTGTTGAGTTCGATTGAAAGAGCCTTCAACTCAGTTGAAATTTCCTCCACCTTGAACTTCTCATCATGGTAGGTTCGCGAAAGCGGCATCTTCTGGATGTAATCCACGAAGATCATTATGTCCTCGGTGTTGAAATCCTGCATGACGTTGTACGCGTAGGATCTGATCCGGTCAACCGTTTCAACTTTGGTGGCCTCCACTATGTAGAAGTAGTCCATATATGCCTGCATCCTCTTCCAGCCGCCCATGAACTTTGCATCCATGATCATGTCGGACCGGACCTTCTTGCGTTGCAGAGAATCAGGATTGAGCCGGCTTTCCTTGGCGAGAAGACGATACGTCAGGTTTTTTTTAGTCTGCTCGTAGGTGAAAAAGAGAACCGGAATCTTGCAGTTCGTTGCGACCGAGGTGGCAAGTTCAAGGGTGAAGGTGGTCTTTCCTCGCCGTGGCGCTCCTGCGATCGCATACATGAACCCGCGCCGGAAACCCGACAACGCAATATTGAGATAGTGGAAGGGCTCGAAGGAGTAGCCGATGATCTCAATCTCACCACTGACCTCCCGCTGATCGATGTCCTTGATGATGTCCTTCATCTCATCCTTGATGAGATTGATCCGCTTGCTGGTCTTTGCTTTCTGCACATCCCGAAGTTCTTCGATGATCGTGCTCGTGAAATTTTCGAGCGAGGCATTCCCTCCCTGGGTTGATGGGTCGGCATTTTCGATGTAACCGGCAATGCTCTGAGAAATTTCCTTGAGCTTTCGACGCAAAGCTTGCTCCTTCATTATTTCCATGTAATGAAGGACTTGATCCAGCGTCGGACAAGGCTGAGCCATCACGCGATTCAGATAGTTCTGCATTGGAAGGTCGAACAATCCCATCTGCTTGAGTTTGTTCTTTATGACGATCTTGTCGATCAGCGACCCTGCGCGATTTTCTTCCCGTAGCCCCAGAACCGCCTTGCAGATTGCCCGGGAATATTTGGTGGAGAACATCTCGACCACAAGCCCTTTGCTGGTTGTCGCCTCGAGAATGTAGTTGTCGTTCAAAAGGCCGGCCAGGACGGCGCACTCCATTTCTTCGTCACCGAAGCCCGTCACATGAGAGGAAAACGCCCCTTTAGCATTTCCGGGTTCGGCCTTTTCCGAATTGTCACCTTCGGTGGGTCCGGGTCTTTTCTGAAGTTCGGTGGAAGGCCCTTGCCGACGACCCTCAGCGGTCGGAGGCGTCCTGCTTGGGGAACTCGGGCCGGCGGATGCGAGTCTTGTTGGATGAGCTGAAGATGGAGGCGCTGAAGATGGAAACGCCGTATGCGTCCCGGTCGGAGCTGCTGAAAAACCGGCTTGGGCTCGCAGGGAAGCCATAATCGATCCTCCGACCTCCGGGGTGGTTGGTTCCGACGGTGCTGGTACAGTTGCGGTTGGGGCCGTGTGCGGCGCTGGCCTTACAACGGATTCCTGAGTTGGCGCGTTAAATAGCGCCGCCGGGGCCTGAGGAGGGTCTGCCAAGGGCGTCTGCAACATCTCATGCAAGGGCGCCGTTGGCGTCATCGTTGCCGGTGGTCTTGGCGCCGGCGCCGGCGTTGGTGTTGGCGTAGTCGGAATAGCCGGAATCTGTTGCATCGTTGAGCCCGGAAACGATGGAACCGGTTGAACCGCGGGTGCCGGAGGGTTTGTCTGGCCATTATCCTGAGAAGGTTTATGCAGAAGCCGGTTCAGTGAGAATCCAACGCCTGGAGCGGCTTTTTGACAGAACGGGCATTTTCCACTAATCGGAAGTTCTCGGTTGCACTTCGGACATTTTGCCACGGTCGGCCTCCTGAAAAGCTGAAACTGGAGTCTAGCAGGTTGATGATAAAGGATTGGCCGAGTAAGATCAAGGTCTCTTAATGTTGTCTCTCCCATCATTCATCATTCATCACTCATCACTTCTTTCTCATCACTCATCACTTCTAACTCATCATCCATCGCTAATGATTTGCAGAGGAAGATCAAAGCCTTGGAGTGTTGCCCCATAACCGCGCCACAAAACTGTGGCTTTCCCGGCAAGAACGTGCCCTCAATTATTTTCTGAAAAGTGCTTTGGAACGAGCGCAAGGAGGCTTTTTTTCTTTGACTTCCTTGACATCCTCGATTTGAGAAAGTAATATGCCGATACTTTGTTCAGCCTTATTTTGCGAAGGGATATATGAGCAGAAGAACTATTCACCCCCTCCTCCTGCCGGTCCTGATCGTATTTTTCCTCCTTCCTGCCTTGTCTATGGCTTACGAAAGCAACATCGCCATGGGCTTCAAGGTCGAGGGAAATAAAATGATCCCTGAAAAGACCATCCTTCTGAACGGCGGCCTCATAACCGGAGATCGACTTACTCCCGAAGCCATCCAGGCCGAAATCGCCAAGCTCGGCGAAATGGGGTATTTCTCCTACGTTGGCGCTGAGGTTCGACCTGACCCCAAGGGAAAAATCCTTGTTTTCAAGGTCGAGGAAAACGCCATCATCGGAGAGGTCGAGGTAAAAGGTTCCACCAAGGTCTCGAGTGAGAAGATCCTCAAGGCCATGGAGTCCCGCACCGGAACCGTCTTCAATTCCAAGCTCCTCACTCAGGATATCCAGAACATCAACGAACTACTCGCTCGCGAGGGCTATCTTTTCAACAAGGTCAGCGACGCTTACGTAAAAGACAAAGGCAGCAAGGTCTTCGTTGAGATCACTGAGGGAATCCTCACCGAAATCAAGATCGAAGGGCTGAAAAAAACCAAACCAAAAGTCGTTCGCCGTGAACTGACGGCAAAGGTCGGCCAGATTTACGATAACAACCAGATTGTACGTGACCTACAGCGGATCTACAACCTCGGCTTCTTCGAAGAAGTCAAACGTGATCACCTTCCCGGCAAAAAGCCTGAAGATGTTGTCCTGGTGATTCAGGTCGTCGAACAGAAGACAGGGCGGGCTGGCCTCGGCGGTGGCTACAGTTCCCTGAACGGTTTGGTCGGGTTCGCCAACCTTTCCCAGAACAACTGGCGTGGCGAAGGAAAGCGAATCGCCTTGAAAACTGAGTTCGGCGGTATACGCACCTATGAGCTCAGTTATTTCGATCCCTGGCTTGGCGATAAACCTCGAAGTTTTGGAATCGACCTTTACAACACCAAATACACCCGAAGCCTCTACACTGCGGGCAACACCCTCACGGAATACGATGAAGAGCGCCGTGGTGGAAGCGTCAGCCTGGGTAGAAGAATCCGCAGGGATGTCGATCTTTCCTTCAGGCTCCGCGACGAAAACGTCAAGGTCAACCCGACGAACTCGACCGTCGCAGTTCCAGTCGGGGTGGTGAATGGCCGGCTTCAGACCTTCGCCACGATCCTCGACAAGGATACTCGCGACAACCGCTTCAGACCTACGACAGGCGTTCATGATTCGTTCTGGGTGGAAACCACCGGTGGCATCCTTCGGGGCAATAACCAGTATACGAAATACGTTCTTGCTCTTCGGCGCTACTTCCCCATTTCCAAGGGTGGTAAGACGGTATTCGCCTTCCAGGGCGTCGGTGGCCGGGCGACCATCGGTAAGGGTTTTGTTCCGATCTACGACATGTTTTCCGTTGGAGGGAGCGACACGGTTCGTGGGTACCGCGAGCGCGAGTTCCTCGGCACCAAGCTGCTCTACGGAAACTTCGAGGTCAGACAGCGAATCGCGAAAAATTTTGACGTGGTCGGGTTCTTCGACGTGGGAAGCAGTTGGGGTCTCGATTACAACCGCGTAAGCCAGGATTATAAAAACCGCAAGGGTTTCGGCCTTGGAATTCGCCTTCAGACCCCACTGGGGCCGGTTGCAATAGATCATGCAAAGGCGACGGATCGCGGCGATGCCCGGACATACTTCAATTTCGGCAGCTCGTTCTGAACAAAGATAACTTCAAAAAAAATAATTTAAGGAGTGCATTTCCCAATGAGACAGGCAATTCGTTTTGGAATTATTTCCACGTTGCTGATGTTCACCACATCGGCATCCTTCGCCCTGAACTTCGGCTACGTTGATGCGGCCAAAATCTTCGCCAAATATTCCGAGACCCAGAAGACCAAAGACTATCTCGAAACCGAGAAAGCCAAGCTCCAGAAGACGCTCGATGCAAAGAAGACCGAGCTGACCGACCTGAACACCAAATATATGCAAACCGCAAAAAAAATCCAGGATCTGCGTGACGCAAAAAAAGAAGCTGAGGCCAAAAAATTCGAGCCGCAACTGAAGGCCGAGCGCGAAGCTCTTGCCAACGCAAACTCCGGCATACAGAAGTTTTTCGAGGATTCCCAAAAACGCCTATACGAACTCGAAGACGAGAAAATGGGAACCCTTTCCAAACACCTTGACGAAACCGTCGACAATGTTATCAAGAAAATCGCAGCCGGAAAATCCCTCGAAGCTGTCTTCGAAAAACGTTTCTGTTACTATGGCGGCATCGACATCACCGAAGACGTCCTGGCTGAGCTGAACAGAATGGGCGTAACTCCAGCCTCTCCAGCCGCCGCAGCCGCCGCCCCGGCGCGACCAAAGCTCCGGACAAAGTAGATTCCCTTCATCCCGGTTTCCGTTCATTTCCTCGGCAGGAACGATCCGCCGAGGCTTTTCCCAAAATAAAGATCGGAGGCAACGGCCCGATGGGCGTAACTCTTGAAGAACTCGCCCGAATCCTTGGTGGCCGCCTTGATGGCCCGTCTCCTGGTCCGCTCGTTTCCGGAATCGCTTCCATCTCCGAAGCCATGGCGGGGCAAGTCACCTTTCTAACCGAAACGAAGAACGTACAGAAACGGCATCAGGAGTTGGCTAAGACGAAAGCCTCGGGTGTGATTGCCTCTGAAAATGCCGGGAGCCTCCCGCTTCCCTCTATCCGTTTCCCCTCTGCTTACCACGGTTTCGTGAAGGCTCTCGAGTATTTCCATCCCAAAGATTCCCTCGTTCCCGGAATTCACCCGACCGCATTCGTCCATGAAGACGCAATTGTCGATCCAACCGCCATGATTGGCCCCCTTGCCGTTGTCGAAGCTGAAGCACAGATCGGGCCTGGAGCGAGAATCGATGCCCAGGTTTTCATCGGAAAACATAGCCGTGTCGGGGCCGCCTCCCATCTTTACCCGCATGTGACCCTCCGTGAAGAATGCATGATTGGTGAAAATTCGATCGTCCACTCAGGCGCCGTCCTCGGAAGCGACGGCTTCGGCTTTCATTCCACCGATCGCGGACACGAAAAAATCCCCCAAATCGGAATCGTTGAAATCGGCAATAATGTTGAAATCGGTGCAAACGTCACGATCGACCGCGCCACCATGGGCAAGACCATTGTCGGCGATGGAACCAAAATCGACAACCTCGTTCATCTCGCGCACAATGTCCGCGTCGGGCGCAACTGTCTTATCGTTGCCCAGGTCGGAATCTCCGGAAGCACCACCCTCGAAGACCAGGTCACTCTTGCCGGCCAGGTAGGCACTGCGGGCCATGTCACCATCGGAAAGGGAACCACTGTCGCCGCACGCGGCGTCGTTACCCAAGATGTTCCTCCCAATCAGGTGGTTTCAGGATTTCCCCTGAAGCCGCATTCTGAAGAAAAGCGGATCATGGTGGCAATGCGAAAACTTCCCGAACTCGTCAAAGCTGTCCGACGAATCGAAAAAGAGTTGGCCTCCTTGAGGAAACCCAATGAATAGGCTTTTCAGCCGATCTGCCAAGACCATCCTTGCCATCGTTATTTTCACGGCCGTTGCAAATTCGCTTCTTGCGAACCCGCCGGAGCCGGGCCCACTTCGGCTGCGATACATGGGCTCGTCCTGCTTCTCGGCGCCTACCGGGTTTGTCGGGTCGGAAATGTCCTTCATCATTGACGACAGTCGTAATCTCACCCTAATCACACAACCGGTCTGGGGCAAGTTCATCGAATTGTCTTATCTCCGGCATTTGAGCGGCGATTTCAGCGGCAAAAATGTCATGAATTTCAAGGTGAACATCCTCGAAGAAGGAACCTACATTCCCAACGTCGTGTGGGGTGTTTCCGACTTCAACACCGAACTGGGTTCGAAGATTTTCTTCTTTGCGGGCTCTAAAACAATCGAAGCGTTCGGCGCCACGCTTCATGCTGGGTATTACAAAGATCCCAAGACCACAGATAAAAAAATATTCTTCGGGCTCGAAAAGACGATCCTTCCCCTGGCCGTTATTGCCGGGGAACGCCTCGGGGACGAGACCACCATCGGGATGAAATTCCGCCCCTACCCCGGAGTGAGCATCGAATACGCCCGCCGCTCCGACGGCACAGCCGACCAGGCGAATATTTATAAGGCTACGTACTTGCGAAAATTTTGATGAACCCCATTGACCGACAAACTACTATTGAAACACCCTTCAGCGTTGAAGGAGTCGGCCTTCACACGGGTAAACCATCGCGAATGACCGTTCACCCAGGAAACCCAGGAAATGGAATCATTTTCCGACGCGTCGATCTTCCTGGCCAGCCCGAGATCCCAGCCGGAGCCGGCAACGTCGCGGAGGTTTTGCGCGGAACGACCCTGGCATCAGGGGAAGCGAGGGTTCACACCGTTGAGCATATCATGGCAGCCGCCTACGGAATGGGGCTCGACAATTTGTCGATCGACCTCGAAGGACCCGAGCCCCCCGCCATGGACGGCAGTTCCCGCTCCTTTGCCGAAATGCTGCGCAAAGCCGAAAAAGTTTTTCAGGATAAGCCGCGGGAGCCATTTTCCCTGAAGGAGACCGCCTTCATCGAGGAAGGGGACCGATCCCTCACTTATCTTGCCTCAGATCGGTTCGAGATCACCTACACGCTTGAATATCCGAACAATCTGGTCCCGCGGCAAACCCTTCACATCGAAGTCACCGAAGAAACTTTTTTCAACCTGATTTCCCCTGCACGCACCTTCGGGTTCGTCCACGAATTCGATATGTTGAAAGAGAAGAACCTCGCGCTTGGCGGAAGCCTCGAGAATGCGGTCGTGATAAACACAGATGGTTCCATTCTCAACCCTGAAGGAAAACGCAATGAAAGCGAGTTCATCCTTCACAAAATTCTTGACCTGATAGGCGATTTGGCGTTAATAGGGAAGAGGCTGAAAGGACATTTCATTGCCCATAAAACCGGGCATGGTTTTAATTGCCTGCTTGCAAAGCGGCTGTGCCGAATGGTCCATGAGACACAGGAAAGGAAGCCCCTCGGTATGATGACTTTCGAAGAAATCAAGACTTTTCTTCCTCATAGGTATCCGATGTTGCTGGTCGATAAAATAATTTCACTCGTTCCCGGCAAATCAGCGATCGGAATTAAGAACGTCACGGGAAACGAGGAGTTTTTTCAGGGCCACTTTCCGCAACGGGCGGTCATGCCTGGAGTTCTGTTGGTTGAAGCAATGGCGCAGGTTGCGGGAGTTCTTTTCCTGTCGCAGCCCGAGCATAAGGGGAAGTTGCCGTTTTTCGCCGGGATTGACAGAGTGCGGTTTCGGCGGCCGGTGGTTCCCGGAGACCGCCTGGAATTGAGGGTCAATGTGCTCAAAGTCCGTGGAAATACCGGCAAGGTCGCCGTGGAGGCACTTGTTGAGGGCGAGAGAGTAACCTCGGCCGAGTTGATGTTCACGATTGTCTGACCACCTTAAGAAGGAGCGATCCATGAGTTTTCATCCAAACGCGATCGTCGCCCATGGCGCCAAGGTACACCCTTCCGTTGAGGTCGGTCCTTTCGCGGTCATCGGTTCGAACGTAACGATCGGCGCAGGATGCGTCATCGGCGCCGGCTGCCATCTGGAGGGCTGGACTACTCTCGGCTCAGGCAACAAGTTATCACCTCACGTGGTCATCGGGTGCCCCCCGCAAGATCTCAAATATGATGGAAACCCTTCTTACATCCAGATCGGGAATAACAACAACTTCCGCGAATTCTCCACCGTCCATTTGGCGGAAGGCGCGGGTCTCGTTACGACCGTGGGCGACGGAAATCTTTTCATGGCTTACACGCATATTGCCCACAACTGCCACGTCGGAAGCTGTGTGATTTTCGCCAACTGCGTCACCCTTGCCGGTCACGTGCATGTCGGCGATAAAGCGGTTCTTGGAGGATTCGCCGGAATCCACCAGTTCGTCCATGTCGGGGCCTACTCGATGATTGGCGGGATGAGCAAGATCACAAAAGATGTTCCACCTTACATCAAGATCGATGGCAACCCCGCCAGAGTAATCGGTCTCAACAGCGTTGGGCTGAAGAGAAACGGAGTCCCCAAGGAATCAATCGAGCATATTCGGCATGTATACAAGATTTTCTATCGGTCCCAGTTCAATGTCCGACAGGCGATGGCTGAACTGGAGCGGATGCCCGAGGTTAAAGACCCCTTTGTGATCGACTTTCTGGCTTTCGTGAAGGAGAGCAAACGCGGAATCTACAAGCGCACCCGCGACACTCCGGCCGACAAACCAGCGGATGCCGGCGACGTCTGAGTTTTTTTTACTTTCCGGCAACGAGGCTGACTACAACCCCACTCATGAAGGCGTATCTTCTCAAAAAGAGGGGGCACGCGCCTCCTCTCGACATGCGAAGTGGATTCGCGTGTCTCACTCCCTGCGGTCCGGCGTTTTGCGCCCTCCGGTACGCTTTCATGTTTCCCGCGAATTATTGAGCCGATACATGAAGACTTCCCTTTTCGCCTGGCTTCGATCTTTTGTTGATTCGGCCCTTCCTTTTTCCTGCCACCTCTGCAAGGCTCAAACGCGGTGGGGATCGGTCTTGTGCAGCTCATGCGCCGAGTCGCTGAAGCATTTGATTCAAACGCCGTTTGTCGTAACCGATCTGACGTGTGGATGCCCCGTTTTCACCATGGGAATTTATGAAGATTCCCTTGCCGCCGCAATAAAAATCGGGAAGTACAGGCCTTCTCGAAAGCTCTTTTGCCGTCTTTCAGAAATTTCTGGAAAAGTTTGTATGAAGTCCTGGCACAACCCCTGGCCTGAGGTGTTCATCCCAGTCCCTTTGCATCCGGCCAGGGAGGAAAAACGTGGATTCAATCAAGCGGCGCTGCTCGCCCGGGAACTGGCAAAGTCTCTCGGCGCCAAGTTCAGCCCGGCCCTGACCAGGACTCGGGAAACCAGGCCCCAGGCCGATTGCGACGAGTCCGAGCGGGCATCGAACCTGAGCGGGGCGTTCGACCTTACGCCAAACCTCCTTCCTGCGGCATTTCAGGGTCGTCGACTTTGTCTGATAGACGATGTCGTAACAACCGGGGCAACCATGGAAGAATGCCGTAGTACCGTCGCTACCCTCAAACCGGCGGACGTTATCGTACTTACTTTGGCTCATTCCCCTCGCCGATTTGCAACTTCTCAAAAAAGGGGGGCACGCGCCCCCCTTCGCCTCGCGAAGTGAATTCGCGAGGCTCATCCCCAGCTGTCGGGCGCTTTGCGCCCTCCGGTCTGCCTTCACTCTTCCCCCGACTTATTGAGATGAAATGGGTATCCCTTTGACGCA
>MNYA01000393.1:0-1093 GCA_001872985.1 bacterium CG2_30_54_10
AGCCACAAGCGGCAGCCTCAGGCCCTGGTGGTGAATCCCTTAAGATTAGTGGCCGCAGCCAGACTTTCGCTGCGCTATCCGCTTTTTTGAAAAACATGGAGTCCTCGCCTTCGTTCCGGGGTCTCGTCTGGAAGGAAAGCAAGCGAGAGAGCAGCGGCGAGATCGTGTTCTCGGTGACCTGCAATGTAGCCCAGGTAGCGAAAAAGCCATGAACAACAAACTAATCGTTCTCTTTTTGCTTGCAATTGGGTTGGTCGGCTACGACTGGTACTATAACCAGCCCTCCCGCCGCGCGAAGATGAATGCCCAGGACGAGACCAACAACGCTCTTCGTGCCGACTTGGCCACGGCCATCCAAGCCCGCGACAAGGTAGGCGGGCTCAAACAGGATATCGAGCAGACCAATCGGACGATCAACCAGCTCCTTAACCGCCTTCCGATGCGGAGCGAGGCGGGAACGCTACTCGAACAGATAACCACGGTCAAAAAGGGAATCAGGTTTGAGTCGATCACTCCGGGTGAAATCGTCTCAAAGACTATCAAGGTGAAAATCAGCCAGCCTCCGGTCAGCGGCACCGTCACCTACGAACAGCTCGAACTGGCTCTGAATATGATCGCAACCTTCAGGGAACTCGGCAAGTATCTCGACAACATCGAGAAAATTCCACGTCTGGTTGAGGTCGTCGGCCTCAAGATGACCAGCTCCGGCGCCGGAAAGCCGATGACCGTCAAAATGACCGTCAAGACTTATATATACGGGGGAAGATGATGTATCGATCCAACATCGTATTTTACGGTCTGGTCGCCGTTCTTATCATGTTTTCACGGGCCGTCTTTTCACAAGCCCCCGGAATGACCGGCGGAGCGCCGCCCGCGGACCAGCAATCAGAGATGAACGCTGGAAGCAGCGGCCCCGGCAATCCCCAGGCAGGTGGGGGCGCCGCAATGCCGGGCGGACAGGCAAAGGATCAAGTAATGACAATTACGGATGAGATCGACCCGAACAGTCCGAACCAATGGGATCGCATCAGAGATGTTTTCCGCCCCTATACAGATGTCGCCGCTGTTAATGCGGGGCTAAGCGCGGCTTCCG
>MNYA01000393.1:1113-3343 GCA_001872985.1 bacterium CG2_30_54_10
TCGGACAACGACAAAGTGGCGGTTCTTGATGACCAGTTCGCCCGTCCCGGCGACTTCTGCGACGGTTTCGAGGTCAAGAAGATCAACAAGGGAACTGTCGTCCTCAAACGTGACGGGAAGGAGTTCGTTCTCTATGTCAAGCAATAACCTGCTTCCTCGCGGAAAAACCTGGATCGCCCTCGGAATGGCTTTGGCCGTGGTTCTGGCCCTGACGCTGACCGCACGGGCAAGAATATCTGCCGCCCCCAGCGTGGATCTGGCACGGCGCATCTTCGATCGTCTTTCCCTTCTTTACCTTTTGGACGGTGAGATGGAAAAATCCATCGCATTGCAGAAGGAAGTCATGGATCGTTCCGAAACCGCTCGGAAAGGCATGGTCGCAAAGCGAGGCGCCGAACTCGTCGGAATGCTCGATCGTAAAGGCGAAGCTGCCGAAGCCAAGCGCTGGCGTGATGAGATCAAGGGGCTGCCCGTCCCTGTCAAGGCCGTACGCCCGGGGGCCAGTTCCACGAGCAAAATGCCGAAGAGTTCTTCGAATAAAGGCACAGTCGGCAAATCGGGCTCGGAAACCGAGCGTCCACCGGTACCTGCTTACGTCAAAGGACAATCGGGGGCCTCCTCGGGCAAAGTGGTTGGCGCCACCTCCGTTCCGTCGACCGTGACACCGTCTTCATCGCGGGCCGGAACAGCCCGGCCTGTGCCCATCCAACCAGCCAAACCTGCCGTACGTGTTTATTCACTCGACGCGAAGCCGCTTCTCCCATCGGATCTTCCCCGCGGACCGTCCGTTCAGCCCGGGGATGAAGCAAAGAAGGCCGTTGTTTTGACCAAGAGCCAGTCGAATCAGCTTCAGGCACTTTCCCAAGTGAGGGTCTCGTTGAATTTCCGCGATGTCGAGATCGCCGATATCGTTCGGCTTCTGGCCACCAAAGCCAATCTTAACATCGTAAGCCGTAACCAGATCACCGGACGGACTACCATCAATTTCGAGAATATCGCGGTTGGAACAGCACTCGATACGATTTTGAAAACCAATGACTACTCATACGAACAGCGCGAAGGAATCATCTGGATCTTCAAAAAAGGCCAGGAACCTCCTGAAACGCGCGTATTCTTTGTTCGCAACGCTTTCGCAGCCGATCTTTACCCGATGATAGAGCAGAATCTCAAACAGTTGGATAACACTGGAAACGTTGCAGCCGTCGGAGAAAGCGGCGCAAAGTCGGGAGAACCAACCATTGTTTCCGAGCCCGCCGCAGCCGGAGCCGGAGGCTCTTCGCAGCCGGCATCGGGTGGCGCAGGGCCTGGAGCTTCCTCGCAGCCGACATCGGGCGGCGCGGGTCCCGGAGCTTCTTCACAGCCGACATCGGGCGGCGCGGGTCCCGGAGCTTCTTCACAGTCGACATCAGGCGGCGCGGGATCCGGGGCTTCTTCACAGCCCGCATCAGGTGGTTCCGGATCCGGATCGGGAGCATCTTCACAATCAACTGGCGGTTCCCGTTGGAACCTGCAACTGGACGAGCGGTCAAACTCCATCATCGTAACAGCGCCGAGGTTCAAGCTCGAAGAGATCGCTCGCCTGATAGAAGTGTTTGACGTTCAAATGGAGAATCGGCGCATGGATGAGCACATTTTCAAGGTAAAGTACATCGATCAGGCTACGCTTGAGAAGGCCATCAAGATGGTGCTGCCACGCTTCAGCCCCGAAAAGCAATTGTTCAACATCAAGCGCGTCGACAGTGGCAGCAGCGGAAGCAGCGGCGGCAGCAGCGGCAGCGGCGGTGGAAGCACTGGCGGCATGGGTGGCGGGTCCACGGCGGCCGGCAGTTAGGCCGGGCGAATTGCTAGCGCAGTGAGCCGATGACAGGGCAAATGAAGGTGTGGCCTTTGAGGCATATTAAGGTTCGTAACAAATCGGGCTGTGTTGGATGCCCGAAAAGTGGCGGAGGCTTCCAGCCTCCGCTGCAGCGGCTGGAAGCCGCTGCCACTTTGGGCCGTCACATTGCGCGAAGCTCACACCAGAAAATGAAAAGATTCAGTGTTTGTGGAAGAGGGTCGGGGTTGGTTCAGGAGAGGGTCGGGGTGGGCTATCGGCTAATTGCATTCATTTATATGAAAGGTTGTCAGGGAAAAATATGAAATACGGAAAAAGATACATACGATTGCTGGTTCCCGCTGTTCTGCTTGTACTCTTTCTCGGCTTTCGCCTGTCGATCCTGTACGGTCAAGC
>MNYA01000128.1 GCA_001872985.1 bacterium CG2_30_54_10
GCGGTTACCGCATACTCGTAGACGTGGCCGCCGTGAGCGGTCTGGTCGCTGTATTCGCGAGCATTGCGATCCAGCAGATCGGTGGTCTGGATCGTCCAATCACCGGAATTGTCGCGGCGTCTGACTCGATACCCTACCGTCGAAGTCGAGGTCGAGAGATCCCACTCAATGCGCACGACGCCGTAGGCCGGGAGATCTTTTATCCGCACGGCGTTCGGCGCGGCCGGGCCATCTCCCGCTGACGTTTGGAATGGCAGGTCGTAGGAAAACCAGGTCAACGAGGACTCATCGACGAAACGAATTCTGGAATGGTAGATGGTTTCGGGGGTCAGGCCTGTGAGAGTGAGCTGATGATCCTCGGCTGGTTCGCGTTCGGAAACGGAGCTTCCATAGTTGAGGCTGGTTCCGTATTCGACGGAACAAACGAGGGGTTTGTAGGTTTTCCAGGCGATAACCGCAGTTCCGGAAGTCACGCGATCCACTCTGCTCTCGCTGATGAACTTGGGCGCGGCGCCCTGTGTGAGCCTGATTGTTTCCAGGCGGGTAACCTCACTGTTGATGATGGTTACCTCGCGCTCTTCCTGTCGGAAATTGGGATGTGTGATGACAATGCGGTTTCGCCCGGCGGGAAGTTCGGACAGGTAGAAAACACCGTCGTTGCCGGAAAAAACCTTCTCTTCCTCGGCGAAGATCGAGTAGATCTGGGCATTGGGCACCACGTTTCCGGATGCGTCGAGGAGGCGCCCGTGGAGGCTTCCGGTCTGAGGCTGCCGCAATCCGCATCCCATGGTGCTGAGAAGGATCGGAAGCGTCAGAAGAATCAGAAGGAACGCGGGAACCGCCCAGCGGAACCTTTTCCCGCGTGCAAGTTCCCTAAAATCATACCCATCCCATTTATTTCGTTCGTGCAACATTTCCGCAGGGGCGGGTTTCAAACCCGCCCCTACCGAACGTGGATTACGCATGGACTCTCTGTGAATCGTATTATTGGGCTGGCACATCGTAAGCACCGATGTCGTCCCCCGAATAGCCGCGGCCTTTCAGACCGCTTCCGGAGGACGGGTGATAGTCGAAGGAAACAAAAGGAAACTCGACAAACGGGCTTCCGCCCTGCAACGCGGGGTCGACGAATAGATCGTTGCTGATTCCGGTCAGGGCTGCGCCGGTTGTGTCGGTATACCGCGACGCCGCGCCTCCGGGAAGATTCCAAACGTCGTTGGCCTGGATCGAATGGGAAGCCGGGGCATAGATCGCATTTCCGTTGTATAGAACGCCGATCGCGTTTTTGGCCTTGTCAGCCAGGATCAGGTTGCTTCTGATCGTTGCGCGGGCCGCGCCGCGGATCTCAATTCCGATTTGCCCTTGAAGAGTGTTGCGGCGCAATTGGTCATTTCCGCGCAGAACCACAGCCGTCCCGTTGGAACCCGGCGCAACCACGTTTCGCTCGGCCCTCGCGGTGTCCAAGATGTTTCCAAGATCCAGACCGCTTACTTCCCAGAATTGAACCTTGTTTCCTAAAATCTCGGATCCGAAGTTGTCGCGGGAGACGATTCCGTAAAAGCATCTGATAGCGGTGCAAGAGGCGACCGAGACGATAACACTCGTGTTGGATGCCAGAAGAAAACCCGATGAACAGCCATCGGCAGTCACGTTCGACAAAGAGACCTTCTGTCGCGCCTGAACGCATTTGACCCCGGATGAGCTGCAGAAGCTCACGTTGGACTGCGTAACGATCGGGAGTCCACGAACCCCGTTCAATCCGTCGGTGGCAAATGAAAGGTTCAAGCCGGTGATATGCGAGGTATCAATGTTTCCGATCGTGTCAAAGGTGATTCCGATCCAATCGCCCGCATTGGGATTCGGCGAGGCTGAGGTGATTGTAACCGGAGCTTCGGAAAAGCCTTCGATGTTCAGGGTTCCCTGAACCTTGATCTCAACCTTGCGATCTGATGTAGTATCCGTGTCCCACTGATCGCTGGCCAGTACCTGCACCGAAACGCCACGCGTCATGGTCAGACTGAATCCTTCACGGACGAGCAGATCCCCCGAAAGAACGAACGGATTGCTTTCCGACGTCCAAACCAGGTTGGTTCGCACGATTCCCGGAAGAAGGAAAGAGACAACCTGGCTGGGCGGGCTTTCCTCCCCGGAACCGGATACCTTGGTAACCCGGTAATAAAGCTTTTCTCCCGGATTCACCGCCGTATCGGTGTATGAAGTGTTTAGTGTTATGTCCCCGCCAACCGCCGTGAAAGGCCCTGCGGGGGAATATCCACGATAGAGGAAATATCCGGAAAGGTCGCCGCCGGTATCGGGGGCCCAACTGACGATGATGGCATCAACCCCGACTGCCTTTACTGCAGCCACGTCTTGGGGAGCATCGGCACGAGTCGTGTATTGTGTTGTGAAGGTGTTGTCGTCTGAAGATAGCGACCGGCCCTTGGGGTCGATTGCGAAACAACGGAAATGATACGTGGTCGAGGGGGTGAGCCCCGTGAGAATCACCTGATGAAGCAGCGAACCGGTAGCCGTCTGGGAGGTCTTCGATCCATATTGAGTGTTGGGGCCGTATTCCACCCAGCTTGTTGAAGACTCCCGGCTGTAGAATGTGATTGTCACTCCGGAGGATGTTATGGTTGAGGCGGTCACACCATACAAAGACCCTTTTTCGGCGAGAGAGAAATTGACGGATTCGACGGTTTGGCCTGAAAGTACTTCCACCGTTTTTGAGAGAGATTCGTAGCCTTCCTTTTCGGCAATCACGGAAAAAATCTGCGGTTCGAGACTTTCGATCAGCCATTCGCCGTTGGTGTCGGTATAGGTATTGCTTCCCCCGGTGGAAACTCTGACACCGCTAAGCAGCTTCCCGGCGGAGTCGGTTACGGTTCCGCGAAGGCCCCCCCGGGACGGGGATTCCGTCGAAAGGCAGCCAAGAGAACCACAAATGGCGGCAAGCAGAAAAAACGTGTACGCAAACCGAAGCTTTTTCATTCTCTCATGTAATTCGGAAGAATCTGTCCGGAACCTTAGCCAGACCCTCGCCGAAAAGCCGCGGCGCCCAACTCGCCTCCCAATGGCAAATGAGTGGTGAACGCGGTCATGCGTGGCGCCAACATGCCCAAGCTGTCGAAAAAGTACCTTTTCGGCTAGACCTTCGCCGAAAAGCCTTTTTTATCCGCAGGGCGGCATCTCGGCGCAATGTGGGACCGCGTTTTGCCCCATTTTTGGCCATCGGGGGACAATTTGG
>MNYA01000282.1:0-1128 GCA_001872985.1 bacterium CG2_30_54_10
ACTGACGTCATGGTGGATGTTGTACGGGAGCATCCGCCGGCGATAAAGTGGTTTTCCGCCTTAAAGGAAGCTCCAGTTTTGCCGGGATTTGTTGTTCTGGAATTAATGATGGGCTACCAAAATAGACGAGATATGGATTGAGAATAGTTTGAACTGGATTCCCGCCTTCGCGGGAATCCAGGCTCATTTCGACATTTTTGCCCAAACCGCTAAACTCTTATGAAAAATCCAACATGGATGTTCAGGATAATGAAAATGGAGCCCCGGGTACCCCGGGACTCCAGAAAAAAGCGGTATTGATGCGGGTCAGGCAGAATTGCCGGCGGACATGGCTTTCCCATCGTACAGCAGGTCTGAGATCTTCCGCAGATTGTCCACCCCGGTCATTTCATGCGGAAACAGAGGCAGTTCGGCAAGTGCGAATGAGGAAAATTCCTGCCGGATCTGGCGGATGAAGCCCTGTTGTTCATTACGCTTCTGGCGACAAAACCGGCATTTGCCGGATGGGGAAATCATATTTACGATCAGGTGTGAAGCGGTGATCCGGAGATTGGCCAGCTCATCGAATAAGCGCCTGGTCTCCAGGATGGCCATTGTCTCGGGGATGGTCACCCCCACGAACAATGTCTTCTGGGGATCCTCGAACAGGTTGCGAATCTTCCGCAATCCCCTGGACAGCTCGAGCAGACGGTCGACCACCCGGTCCAGACGGATCATTCCTTTATATTTTATCATCACCCCGAACAGGGTGTTCAACCAGGACCGGATCAGATTTGGGGTGCTCAGGAAGCGAAGGAGGTGCCCGGTGGGGGCGGTGTCGAGAATAAAGTAATCGAATTCCCCATTCCCATGGAGGTCCATGATCTCCTTCAGGGCCATGGCTTCATCCAGGCCCGGGGGGGACAAGGAGATCAGCGCGGTCAGGACCTCACGGTCAAACTTCACATCGACGCCTCCTTTTAGTAATTTGGAAAACATTTCTTCGACGCTTTCCACATACTCGGTCTTGAGCTGATGGAAGAGTGCCACCGCGTCGATCTCGATCGCGAACAGATTGGTGCTCCCGACCTGGGAAATTCCTCCAGACAAGCGGATGGGCGTGATCCGGTCGGTCACGCTCTGGCGAAG
>MNYA01000282.1:1148-3292 GCA_001872985.1 bacterium CG2_30_54_10
CGGTGGAAAAAAGAAGGATCTTTTTTTCCGGAAAGCGCAGCGAGTAATAGAGGGCGGTCGCCGCGGAAACGGAGGTCTTCCCAACGCCACCCTTTCCCCCGAACAGCAGGAACTGGGGGTTCTTCACGATCAGGTCATCGAGACTCCCCACCGGAAGCGCCGCTTCTTCGTTTTCGGCAGCGGCGACGACAAGGTGAACGGGAAGTTCCGGGCGATTATCGGAAAAAATCAAACGGCCGAAGAATGCGAGATCTTTCATTCCCTTCACCTGGGTGGGCAGGAGGGGAAGCTTTCGGAGCCGGTACCGGGCGAAGGCCAGGTCCATTTGGGTCATGGTCTTGTCTTGCTCAATTTTGCGGGCGATGCAGTATGGGCAGTCATGCTCCTCGCGGACACGGTTCACCATGATGTTCCGCACCGGGATGTGGTTTTTCTCCAGGGCTTCGACCAAACGCAGGGTTTCCTGCAGACTCATCTGTTCCGGGATCGTCACGGGGACGAATTCGGTTGTCTCCGGGTTCTTCAGCAGGGCATCCACCATTTTCATGTCCAGCAGCATCGTTTCCAGGAAAAGGTCGGCCGCATCCTTTTGGTATCTGCCGGCGAACTGCCGGGCCAGATAGCGGTGTTTGCCCTGGGTTAACTCCATTACCCGGATCCAGTCCTCCATGCAGTGAGGCAGGGCAAGCATTCGCAGGGTGTGGCCCGTGGGGGCGGTGTCCAGAATGATCAGATCGAACTTGCCTGCCTTCAACAGTTTTGCGACCTCGATGATCGCCATCACCTCGTCCATCCCCGGCAGCGACAGGGACATGAAATCTTCAATGTCCTTCATGTCCAGGTAGGTCCCGCGCTCGGTCAGGGTCTTCATCTCGTGGCCATGCAAGGCTTTGAATTCCTCGAACAGCCGGGGAGCATCAAGTTCCTGGGCAAACAGATTCGGGACCCCGGGCATCGCGGTGACCTGGCCGGACAGCTGACGGCCCAGGCTGTCGCCCAGCGAATGGGCAGGATCGGTCGATATCACCAGAAGACGGCGGTCACGGTTCCGGTCGGCCAGGATGAGCGACACCGCTGCCGCCGTTGTGGTTTTGCCGACCCCGCCCTTGCCCCCGAAAAGCAGAAGTTTTCGGTGATCCCAATTATCCATGGACCCTGCTCTCTTGCACCCTGGTCTCTTCAACCTTCAGGCGGGCATTCTCACCCTCGAGGGCTTCGATTCGCTGCTGCAAGCTCGCCAGGCCTGGCGCTCCCTGAGCGGTGTTGCGGGTCGCGTCCAAGGCAGCCTTTTCCTTTTCCCTGGCCAGGGAAGACAGGAACGGATTCCCCTGCCACCAGTTGATGCCCATTTCCTGGGCTTTGTCAACCGAAGCGATCAGCAACCTTATGTTGATGGTCAGCAGTTCGATATCGGCGATCTTGATCTGGATATCCCCCGCGATAACGATGCCCTTATCCAGAATCCGCTCCAGAATATCGGCCAGATTGGAGGCTTGGGTGGAATGAACGATGGAAGATTGTTGGTTCAAAAGATATTCTCCTTTATCTTTATTTGTTCGCATGAGTTTAGCGGTTTGAGAAACATACAGCCTGGATTCCCGCCTTCGCGGGAATCCAGGCTCATTTCAACATTTTTTTCCCAAACAGCCAAACTCATACATTTATTCCAGCAAGTTGCCCAGGGGTCCCAGGTTCATGTTCAGATCGTCGATCTTGAAGGTCTTCTGAAGCTCCTTCACTTTCTTTTCAAGGAGCATCAGGGTGGTCCCGACTCGCTCGATCTCCTCGGGGGTCAGGCTTCCGTTGTCCATCCGACGGATGGCCTGCTTTTCCAGAACTTGCCGGAGCAACTCGACAACCACCAGAACGAGCTTGACGAGTCCCTGTTCCGTCTTGCCAGGGTCCACGTCAATCCGGGGTGGTTGGGTGGAAACCCCCAGAGCTTTTGCAATCGGTGCGCCCTTCACTGTTGGTTAATCCCTTTCAACAAGGTCTCGACGGAGCTAAGAACCACGTTAACCCCAAGGTACAGGAGTGGAACATCGGCCACGGAAATGACAATCTCTCCGCACAGAACCACCCCCTTGTTCAGGACCCGGTCAAGAATTTCGGAAATGGCAACCTGGCGGGCGCTCGAGGGAATC
>MNYA01000086.1 GCA_001872985.1 bacterium CG2_30_54_10
CGCTTTGCGCCCTCCGGTCTGCCTTCACTCTTCCCCCGACTTATTGAGATGATACAAAATTCCTTCCAAAACTTCAGGAAACACTTGAAGAGGGCAAAATTCTGAAGAACCTTTCCCGGGCTGGTGCTTATCAAATTTGGAAGAATGCCATCGACCAGTTATTTTCCGCATTTCGCCGCTGCCAAATTGAGGGCGAGGGTTCGGTACCAGTCGAACACAAACTGGAATTGCGAAAGCGCTTATCTGAACTTGCCGGGCAGCTTAACGGGTATCTTGCCGAAAAATTCGGAATCCGCACTGACCTGGAATCAGAATATTCCAAATGGAAAAAGTCCCATAATAGAATGAAGAGGAATCCGAATGAAACTGAGAAATGTAGCAATCAAGAATTTCCGATGTCTAAAAATTGTTTCATTCCCGATTGCCGACAACACGGTATTGATCGGTGAAAATAATTCGGGGAAGACCGCCTTTCACCCGCGCAAAAAATAAGCGAACAGATTTATTGTAAGGAAATTCATTATGACCCTAAAAACATTTACCGCAGTTTTGTACAAGGAAGAAACCCTTTATGTGGCTGAATGTCCGGCAGTCGGAACAGTAAGTCAGGGCCACACAATTGAAGAGGCGATAGCCCATTTAAAAGAAGCAACCGAACTTTATCTTGAAGAGTTTCCCGGACAAAAATTCTCAAAACCGTTTTTAACAACCTTTGAGGCAAGCATCAGTGGCTAAACTGAAAGTAATTTCCGGCAGGGAAGCAATTTCCAGGCTGGAAAAGCTTGGTTTTAAGGTCATCCGCCAACGTGGAAGCCATGTGGTTTTGAAAAAGCAAACAAATTTAGAGGAAATTGGTTGTGCCTTCCACTCAATGTGAGATAGTTGTGAACCAGGATAACACTCGACACATAAACATTCTTCAACCAGGACAAAACCGAGAAATTATTCCTTTTTCAGATCCCAAATATACTGTCGTTTTCAAAGAAATCATTCTGAATGATTGGCGTTCGAGGAAGGTTGTTTTGGCACAACGCCTCATTGAACATCTGAAGAAAACTCCCTTTAAATCCGAAAGAATCCCTGGGTTTTATGTCAATGCCATAATGGGCATTTCGGAGTTGGCAAAATGACCCAGAATGCATTTTTATTGGCATTGAATGAACTAAAATCATTTCAACAACAAGCCGCCAGTTGGGGAGACTCCCCGTTGCTGGTTTTAGCTGGCGCCGGATCGGGGAAGACACGGGTTTTGACCTGTAGAATTGCCAGGCTTTTACGGGAAACGCCAAGTGAAAAAATTCGAATTCTTGCTCTGACATTTACCAAGAAAGCCGCGGATGAAATGCGAACGAGAATTGAGGCTTTTGTTCCCGGCCAAATCGACCGCTGTTTCATAGGAACCATCCATTCTTTTTGCGCTGAAATTCTACGACAGCATGCTGAACACATGGGGATCCTGCCGAACTTTTCAATTAGTCATTGCACCTGACTACGCTACGCTTCGCAGGTCAATTCCACTTAAGAAATAAACTTTTCATTCCGGTTCATCGCTTGGCCATAGGGGTCTGTAAGTATTGATTTCAGGGAAACTACATGGCGAAAAAAAATAGCAAGAAACTATCGGATCGTGAATGTACTGATGTTCTGAAAGAACGCATTTCAGTAACGATGAACGAACTCCTTCGGATGATCCACCGGATCAATCCAACGGGAGAAAAACTGAACCCCGAACGGACTTCTGAAAGATACCGGGTGAAGGCGCAACTTCAAAGCCTGCTAATCAGACGGTTCAAGGATCATTTGACTGTGGTGCAACCCGATCCCGAACAGCCTAACCTGGTCGGATTGCAACTCAGCTCGTTTTTCGATGACGACGCTTGCCATGCCACGATCGACGAACTGGATCCGGATGCCAGGGCTTGGGTACAAGAGCGACTTGCGGATTCCCTTCTTACCAATCCGGATGAGGGGTTCGAACCGGGGTTAAATCAAAGTCACCCCGAGACTAAGGCTGCGCCGCGAATTGGAGATGACGCCTATTGTATGAATGACACTTTGGCTTTGGGGCGGAAGGCCCTGACCGAGTTCGATTACGAGGCGTGTGAATTGCACGGTCGCGCGGCCCTCGGAATGGCCGGGGATGACCCTTTTCCCGCCGTCCTGCTCCTCGAATTGTATGTAGATCATATCGCGGACTATGAAAAAGCCCTTGATCTGGCCAATTCCCTTCCGACTCGCGTGCAATGCGATGAAACGGTTGAAGCCTACCTGATACTGGCCTTGGCAAGGAGCGGCCGCATTGATGAGGCCGTGGAACATGCCAGGCGGACCGTGACTCCCAAGCCTCCGGAAGTTTATTTTCTGGCAGCGGAACACTATGTCGGACAGGATGACATTGATCGCGCTTCATCATGCCTCAACGAACTGGAATCCATTGACCCGGGCGAATTCCGTTCCAATGCCGCCCAACTGAGGCAGAGGATTCAGGCGATTCGCGCCAAACGTCTCGAGCCGGACGAGCGGAAAATGCTCGACGATCTGAAAGAAGGCCGAATCAAAGAGGCTCTGAAGTTGGCGGATTCGATTCTCGCCGTGTTACCTGCGAACAAAGCAGCTCAGCGCGTGCTTAATGAAATTAAAATCCGACAGCGGGAAGAGAAAATTTGCAGGCTCCTCTCGGCCGCGGATGATGCGAGATACTGTAGTGACTTCGTTCTGGAAGCCGATCTTCTGAAAAGGGCCATTGCCGAAGGCGCGGACACCGACGCCGACGCCGGCGCTCTGCAAGAGCGTCTTGAAGTCGCGAAAAATAAAGCGCGGGCCCGCGAAAGCGAGGCCGGAATTCAGCGTGTGGTCGACCTTTTCACGGCCGGAAACAGGAAAGAGGCTTTGGCGCAATACCATGGTTTGGCCGAGCCGGAGCGATGTCAGGTCCGGGAACGGACTCAGGATGCGCATTTCGCCTGGCTGGATCTCATTGCCTTCCCCCGGCCCATTGGCAAGCTGGAAGTTTTGGTTGAGGCGGTTCTGATCCTTGGAAAATCAAAAAAAGCTCTCGATCTCGGAAAAGATCTCGCGCAAATCGTAAAGGATCTCCAAGCTCATTCCCAAATTCTGGATTTCATTCCCGAAGCCACGGAGCTGCTTCAGCGGTTGGAAACTCTTGTGCGGGAATCCAGAGCCAAAGCGGCAAAGGTAGCCTTGGAGGATGCCGTTCGATTTCTCGAGATGGGGAACCTATGCCAGGCCCGAGCCGCCCTGGATCTCATTCAGCCGGCTTCCCTTCCTGATGTGGAAAGACCCGTTTTCGAAACCTGCAACGGCAAGCTGATGGATTTGGAAATAAACGCAAAGTTGAAACAAAAATACGGGCAAGCCCGAGAACGTGGAAATTATCTCGCCGCAAGGGGTCTGGCAAGGGAATTGGCCGCCTCTGCCGCCCATGATTCTACGGAAGAGTGGATGAACCGGGTGAACGAATGCGATTCCGCCATAAAAAAGGAATGGTTCCTGGTCAACTTTGATTGCGGCGACCTGCCGTTGTTTTTCGCGACCATTGGCGCGAGTGGTTTCGGACAAAATGAGTCCGGTTGTCTACTTTCCGACCGATCGACTCTCGTATTCGGAACCAGTCATGACCGATGGGTGTTTTTGAGATTTTTCAGTCTCGCCGAACAGGCATTCAAAAGGGTCGTCCTTCTCCGAACTCCGCACCCAATGTCCTTAGAAAGGATTTCTCCGGTTGGCAATACCTTGTGGTTGGTGGGAGAGAGGGGGGACACCCTGGAAGTAGGCTTGGAACCACTTCAAATCCACTCCTGGCAGGAAGCAGCCTCCTTCGTTTCGAGCGAGAAGGTGATAGAAGATGTGTGGCTTTTCCCCAAAAGCAGATTGCTTTGGTTCCAGCTATCGTCGGGCGGGGCCAAGCTTGATTTTTCCAACGTGGTTATGGATCTCGATCGGCAGAGGGTCTCCAAACTGAAAGGTTTTCTCGGTTTCCCCATGGTCGTTAATGCGAGAGGCCGGTTCCTCATCGGTTTTCAAAAGTATGGGGATCGAGAGCTCAAGTTGTTTTCGGAGCAAGGGAAATTTCTTTGGAGCTTTGATCTTTCCCGCGGGCAGTCGGTCCATAGTATCTCGATGCATCCGAATGGCAAGGACTTCCTCATTCTGCCATTCCGCCCGAAAGAATTTTGGGGAGAGACTACGATCGACAGTTTAAGATCCGCTCCTAACATGTGTTTGGAAATACGGCCCGAGCGAGGGAATACCTATCCCCCCGTCCTTATCGAAGATTCGGATGGGGAGGCCGATCACTCGGTATTCACTTCTTTCGATTCCGGGGTCGTTTTTGTTAGATTCATGGAGTCTATTCTGGCAGATTCGAAAACCATCCTGGCTGCATTCAAAGATGTCGGTGGTCGTTTTGAGCTTTTATTCAGGATTCCTATTCCGGAGCGGACTCTTTTCTTTTGCGATGAATTTTCGAATGTCTTTGTTGCCACCAAAATCCGCAGTGACAAGTTTAATGCGATATTCCTTAACGAGAGCTCACCCGATTTGCAGGGAGACAGAACCGATTCATCGAAAAAGGTTTTTCCGGAATTGCGAGGTGATTTCCTGCCCTGTTATTTTCTTCCGAGAAACTCTACTTTCGTTAGTAAATACGAGGATTTTATTCTAAACGCCGAGCCAAAAAGAGCAGATGAAATCTTCCGGGAAATGAAAACCCCCGGATCTCATTCCCCCGACGAGATCGACTCTTTTCGATGGGCCTTGTACTGGAGTTCCTCCTACGATCGAGCGAATGAATTGAAAGAGTTTCTAGGCGCAAATTATCCGGATCACCCCTGTGTTCGCCAGGATTCTGCCTCTCAGGCCGCCCATGACGAAAACTGGGAAGAAGTCGTCCGTCTTCTCGAGGGGTTTCTTCCCGACGATGAGGAAGAAGAAGACAATATCTGTCATCTTTATCATCTTCTTGGAATCGCCTTTTTCCGGATGGGGAACATCGAAAAAGCTTTGTCGGCGTGGGAGGAGGGGAAGTTGTATGGCGAGGATCCATGCAATCTTTGTGATTGCATCGAGTTTGCCCAACTTGCGCTCGGAAAAACGAATGAAGGGGTCAAAGATGATGAGGCAAGGGCGGGGGCGGGGGTTGAGGATGCCATGCAAAAGGCATTCAAACATTGCGAGGCCATTGAGGATGCTTTAGCCCACGAACGATGGAGAGATGTCGTCGAAACTATCTGGAAAATGGATGCGATCTCCATCGGAAATTTCCAGATCCAGGCGCGGTTGTCGTATGCCCTGCTCAAGCAAATCTCTATTCCCAGAACCCTGGAATGGTTCTTCAAAGCAGTATCGCTAGGGAACTACTGCCAAATGACCGATAATAAAATCACTGTCAAGCCCCCTGTTTTTCCTCCTCGGTTTAAAATATGGTCAGAAAGCCGGTTGAACGATGTTGCCATGCAGGCAAAACAATGGCTCGTTTCCGTGGCGGGGGCATGACCGTTAATTTGGACTGTGATATCATCAGTGGCTCTCAAAACACCGACTTAAGGAGACGAAGATGACCGTCAAGATGATCGTTGTTGGATCCGTTGCTTACGATACCCTCCAGACCCCCATAGGAAAGCGCGAACGTGCTCTGGGTGGTTCCGCGACGTATTTTTCAACAGTTTCCAGTTATTTCACGGACGTCGGCCTTGTCGGAGTTGCCGGAGATGACTTTGAAGAAGGGCACATCGCCTTTTTGAAGAAGCATGGGGTGGACATGGAAGGATTTGAGCGGGTCAAAGGGAAAACCTTCCACTGGAGTGGATCCTACGGCGCCGATTTCGCCGATGCGACCACGCATGCTACGCATCTGAACGTCTTCGAGTCGTTCGATCCGAAGCTTCCAAAAGCCTATCAGAAAGTGGAATTTCTGTTCCTTGCGAACATCCATCCGGCCTTGCAAATGAAGGTCATTTCACAGGTGAAAAAGCCTCGGTTGATCGCCATGGATACCATGAATTTCTGGATCGCGAGCGCCCTCAAAGATCTGAAGCAGGTCATCGCGAAGGTCGACATTCTGTTTTTGAACATGCAGGAAGCATTGATGCTTAGCGGCCAAAAAAAACTGGCCACCGCGATCCCAGCTCTCCTAAAATTGGGGCCAAAGCGGCTGGTGATAAAGATGGGTGAGTTGGGAGCGATGACCGCATCCGCCAAAACCCGGTTCTTCGTGCCGGCGTTCCCGTTACCCGACATCGTGGATCCAACCGGAGCCGGAGACAGCTTCGCCGGCGGGTTCATGGGTTCCCTGGCCCGAAATGGCGATCTGACCGAAAACGGCTTCCGGCGCTCGATGCTTTACGGAAGCGCCATGGGGGCCTTCACTTGCGAGAATTTCAGCCTCGATACCTACAAAAACCTTACCAAATCGCGGATCGAACAGCGGTTCAATAAGATCAAAGGAATGATCGAAGTCAAGTAGGTGAAAAGATCCTGGGCAACGCTTTTTACTCCATCCGGGACACGCTTCGCACAACACCAACTGCCTGGTCGGATTCGCATATCTTCTCAAAATTCTGGGGAGAATTGTCATTTCGATCGAAGGGAGAAAGCTTGTTCCCGTAGGAGGGAAGATCTCTCACATTCGTTCGAGACGTTTGAATTGCGTAATTGAAAAGCGCGGGAAAAACCGCTATACTCGCAAGGAGTCCATCCGGATCATCCGCTTCCTGATGGACAGCCGGCTTTTCAAGAGCCGGCTTTGAAGCAACTTCAAGGAGATAAATTATGGGAATCTGGGATGCAATCAAATCGGTCGCGAACATGGTTACCGGCGGTGGGGCCACCCTGTCTCTGACATTGGGGCAAAGATCTTCTGACGGTTCTTTCCCCGTGAAGGTCAAGGCGGTCATAGCCGATTCAGACCTTAAAGTCGAGAAAGTCTACCTGAAGGTCGAGGGTGTCGAGACGATCAAGTTTATGTCGAAAAGCCATGCAACTAGCCAGATTTCCAGCAAACCCGCGACCAATTCAGCTTTCGCTTCAGCCTCAGCTTCTGCTTTCGCATCCGCCTCGACTTCTGCTCCGACCTCCGCTTTTGAAAGCAGCGAACACGAAGAAACCGACACCAACTATACCTACACCCAAGAGACGGATTTTGCTCCCGGTGGAACGCTTTCTGCAAAAAAAGAATATGAGTGGGAAGGCAAATTCTCCGTTCCAGTTGATGCCCAACCGACCTTCGTAGGCAAGAAGGCTAAGCATGAATGGCGGGTCTACGCCGCTCTAAGTGTCACCGGAACCGATCCTTCCTCTAGCTGGGCAACCTTCGTAATCAGGTGATCCTTTTCCGGAAAACTTTCTGAACCCGGCGAACCGGCTTGGGAACGGTTTCCAAGTCGGTTCGGAAAACAAGCCACCCTGAGGAATCCCAAGCATGGCCACTTTCTCCACTGAAGGGCTTCCATTCGAGGCATACAAGGGTTCCGATCCGTATATTTTCGTCAGCTATTCCCACCGCGATCTGGACAGCGTTTACGCAGTCATCGCAAACCTGAAAAACCAGGGTTATCGGATCTGGTACGACGAAGGCATCGATCCCGGAAACGAGTGGCCGGACGAGGTCGCCCAAGCCCTCGCAAAGTGTGGCCAGTTCCTGGTTTTCATCAGTCCCAATTCGGTCGATTCCCCTAACGTGAGGAATGAGATCAACTTCGCCATTAACCGGGCGAAGCCGTTTGTAGCGGTTCACCTTGTGGAATCGGTTCTTCCCCCCGGGCTCGAGTTGCGCATGGGTGACATCCAGGCAATCATGAAGTTCCGAATGGACGATGAGGACTTTTTTCGGAAGCTACAGAAATCTCTTCCGAAAACGTTCATGCAGGGGTCGATCTCTGGGAAACCCGAGGTAGCCGGTGTCCTACCACGAGCCGACGTTTCCGTCCAGCAAGGGCGGCCCACACCTAAAGGCGCGGTTTTTGCAATCTTTGCAATTGTTGGAATCATTCTGGGGGTCGGGCTTTTCGCGATCCGCGCCGGGCCCGAAGCAGCGTTTCAGAACCTAAAAGCAATCGCCCTGAGGACATCCGTGCGGGTCGACGTGCTCGATTCTGACGGGATTCAACGTTCGATGGGGCCCGGCACGCTCCTACCCGGGGACGGGTTTGTGGTGACCTCTTTTGCTTGTATCAGTGAGGGGCTTGCCACGGACACCAGGATCAGGATCTTCCTCTACGATTTGAATGATTCCCGCGAAGCCGGGATCGCTTCCTACGACGTGGATCTCGGAGTTGCCCTTCTCCGGATGACCGGCTCTCCGCCTGACGGCGCGGGCATGGCGCCCATCGAGCCATACCCGGTTCTTGTCGGATCGATGCCCGCTTACATGGGCGGGATCGACCCGAAGACCGGGGCTTTCGCTTTCCGGACCGGGAGCTTTGTCGGCATCGACTCTCTCGAACACCGTCGGCACCTGGTTTTCGAGTTTCCGGTTCAGCGCGGTGTCAGCGGCGTGCCAATGCTGACTAAAGATGGAAAAAATATCGGAATGGCTCGCGGGGTAACCTCGCTGAACCCTGGTATCAACCCGGTTGTGGCCATTCCCATGGAAGAACTTCTGGTAATCTTGACCCGGATGAGCGGCAGGAAATTCAGGTAATGGCGGCAGACAGTTGAAAACGCATTTCCCGCCGGTTCTATTGATTCCGCCGGTTCAAATGATTCCGTTGTTTCTGTTGATTCTGGCGTTTATCGCCGGATCAGCCCTGGCCGCGGATTTCGATGAAGCAGTGGCGGCCGTGGAAAAGCGGGATTATTCGACCGCGTTGAGGATATTCCAAAAGCTTGCGAAACAGGGAAACATTGATGCTGAGCGCAACCTTGGATTGATGCATTGGAGGGGAATGGGGGTTCCTCGTGACGCGCGTGACGCCGTGAAATGGTATAAGAGAGCCGCGGAACGCGGAGATGTCTACTCCCAGCGGAACCTGGGGTTGATCTACGACGAAGGGGGTGATCTTCCCCTTGACTATAAGGAAGCCGCCAGGTGGTACCATTTCGCCGCCGAACGCGGAGATCCTGTATCGCAATTGAATCTAGGTATCTTGTACGAGCGAGGGAAAGGTGTTAACCAGGATTATTCCGAGGCCGTTGACTGGTATTCCAAAGCGGCGGAACAAAACCTTGACCGGGCGCAATACAATCTCGGAATCATGTATGGGAGAGGGCTTGGGGTCGCCAAGGATGTGCCGGAATCGGTGAAGTGGTTTCGAAAGGCCGCGGAGCAAGGCGATGTTGATGCCCAGTACAACCTTGGGATGTCCTGTCATTCGACACCAGGAATCCTTCAGGATTATGTCCAGGCTTACATGTGGCTTGAGTTGGCGGCCGGAAAGGGGAAGCAACAAGCCGCCCTTGAGCGCGATGCCTTGGCCGAACGAATGACCCAGGATCAGATAAGAGAAGCGCAAAGTCGTGCATGGCACTGGCAGCCCAAGAAAATTTCGGAATCGCATTCCGTAAATTCGCAAAAAGAGGGGGCACGCACGCCCTCTCGACACGCAAAGTGAATTTGCGTGTCTCACTCCCTGCGATCGGGCGCTGTGCGCTTTTCGCCTTGCGCTTCGCCTTGCTCTTCGCCTTGCTCTTACCGCATCAGTTCTGTTACACTCGCGCTGATTGTTAAAATTGAGGAGCCTCTAAACATGTCAACACGCACGCCGTTTTTGCATCTTGTCGTCTTGATTCCGGCTTTGTCGGCTGTTCTTTCTCTTTTCCCGGTCAAGTCATTTTGCGGGGAAGTCGCGGACGAAAAGGGCAGTCCGGCCTTTGCCGCGCTCGATTTCGAGGCTGCCAAAGCCAAGTCGGTCGAGTCGAAAAAATTGTTCATCGTCGATACGATGGCCGCCTGGTGCGGGCCGTGCAAGGAAATGGACAAGACCACGTGGCGTGACCCTGCGGTGCTGAGCTGGCTGGCTTCCCGCGCTGTTGTGATTCAGATTGATGTTGACAAGGAAGAGGAGTTGGCGCTGGCTCTGAAGATCGAAGCGATGCCTACGGTCGTGGTTTTCCGCGATGGAAAGGAGTTTGACCGGATCGTCGGTTTTCAGAACGCTTCTGAATTTCTTTCCTGGCTTGAAGGGGTGGATCGGGGGGAAAGCCGCTTGAAAACCCTCGAAGCGGGTCTTGAAAAAGCGAAGGGGAAGGGCGAAGCGGAAGTGAAGGCAAGGCTCGAAATTGCACGTGCGGCCGCCGGGGCCGGGGAGTTCGCCCGTTCAGCCGAGGAATATTGCTGGCTCTGGGACAATTCCATCTCGGCAGATCCGGCATTCCGGGGGGTGCGGCTTTCCTACATGGTGGATGACATGCGGCAACTTGCCGAAAAGGCTCCAGAAGCTGTTGACAGGTTCAAAAAAATGCGTGACAAACTCGTGCCGGCGATCGAGGCGTTCAAGTTTGACCGCGAGCAGTTCGCTGACTGGCTTGCCCTTTGCAATGTAATCGGCGAGGAAGACAGCATTATCACCTGGTACGAAAAGGTCAAGGCAAAATCTGAGGCAAAGCCGGCTCTGGCAAAGGTGAGCGCGGATCTGGCCGATGTTTTGGCCTCAAAAGGGAAGTGGGCCGAAGCCGGGTCGGTTCTGGCCGACCCGGTCGAGTATGTCCGCAGCACACTTGTCATGAGCAAGACCATGGTCAAAGAACCCGATTTTATCGAGATGGTTCTCTCATCGGTTGGGCCGCGTTATGCGATGACCCTTGCCGCTGGACGTTCAAGCGAGGGCGATACGATCGCAAAGGAGGTCGTCGACAATCTCGGAACCGGTCTGGATATCCGGGTAGGACTCATCAAATATTCCCTGGAAGCCGGCGCCACCGCCCCGATACACGAGAAGTGGCTATCAGAGGCCGCCTCGGCCGGGATGGATGTCGCCGACCTGCGATCCCTCAACGAACAAATCAGACTCGCTTCATCTACAAAAAAACAATAAACGCTTTCCCACAACCGTTATTTTATCAACCGCTGAAGCATCCGTCTGCGGGCGTACCAGACCGTGACGACCAGCCAGGTTGCAAGAAGGGGAATGGCCTGTAGATGCAGGGGGGTTCCGAGGGTGATGGTGCGGAGCAGTGATACGAGCGAGGTCAGGGGAAGAATCCAAACAGTGGTTTCCATCCAACCCGGCAATTGCTCAATCGGAAAAAAGACTCCGCAGAAAAGAAACATCGGAAAAACGAAAAGAAACTGCGGGTAGGAAATCTCGTCGATTGAGGCAGCCCATCCGGCTGAAAGAAGCCCGAGCGCTCCGAACAGCAGGGCGCCGGCGAAGGCGACGAACAGTGCGGCAAAAGCACCCAGCGGATGAAAATCCCCGGTCACGCTTCCGATCAGAAAAACCGCCGCCGCCGCGATCGTTCCCTTCGTCGCATCCCACAGAAGCTCGCCCCAGAGAACTTCCGAAAGGGTAATCGGGGTCATCGCGATCGCCTGATAGATCCGCTGGTAATACATTCGGACGAATCCTCCATACGCGGCCTCGAAGAACCCCTGAAAAAGAATAGTCTGTGCGGCGATTCCAGCGAAGATGAATTGGCGGTAAGACAGAGAAACACCGTCAAATTTAAGGTTTCCCACCATCGTTCCCAGGCCATACCCAAACGAGAACAGGTAGAGCAGGGGTTCCACGAAGGTCGTTGTCAGGCCGAATCGGATATCCTTGCGGTAAATGGTGAAATACCTGAACCAGACAACCTTTATCGCCCAAAACTCAATCATCTAGGACTGCCGCTCGTACAAAGCCAGATTTATTGACATTTAATTGACCTTCATTTCTTTTTTCGTAAGTGTTTAGCCTGCTGAAGTGAATACCTCGAACCCTCGCTCAAACAGACACTTTGGAAAATTTACATGCCAATTATCGAGAAGGGGTGCATTCCCGAAAAAAGGTATTCGCCAAGATGGTGGCGACACCCTAAAGATGAGAACGTGTCATTGCGAGCGAAGCGAAGCAATCTTTTCGATCGAGATTGCTTCGTCGCTTGCGCTCCTCGCAATGACATACCTTCTTCGTTGATGCGCTGCCACTGCTGTTCTTTCGACCGGCTACCTCTTTTTTGGAA
>MNYA01000458.1 GCA_001872985.1 bacterium CG2_30_54_10
GGAGGCTGGAAGCCTCCGCCACTTTTCGGGCATTCACCCCAAAAATACAATTTCCTAAGAGGTGAATTTAGGTTCCTTTGTCAGTCATGGGTCAGGCGATCCGTTCTTTTCCTTGTTTCACGAGTTTACCGAGAAGGCCGTGAACATCCTTGAAACGGCTGGTCAGGATCATAGCGGCGATGATGTAGGGCTTATAGCCGGCTTCCTTGTAGGTCTCGATCCGATAACGATCGAAGACGCCGGCGGCTACCTCGCCGGCATTGCAGGAAACATCGGTGATATCAGCGGGCAGACAGTGCATGTAGAGGGCCTTTCCCTTTTTGGTGAGCTTCATCATTTTTTCGGTGCATTCCCAGCTTTTGAAACGGGCATTGTTGGCCAGGCACTCTTTTTCGAGGGCTTTCAGACCGTCTTGATCCTTCTTGCGCAGCAGTTTGGTACGTTTTCCCATTACCTCGTAGGGAGCCCAGCTCTTGGGATAAACGATGTCCGCTCCCTTGAATGCCTCTTCCATGGTGGTGGAGACGCTGATTTTTCCACCACTTTCCGCAGCATTTTTCTTGGCAACTTTCATGACATCAGGGATCAGAGTGTAGCCCTCCGGGTGGGCAAGGGAGACGTCCATGCCGAACCGGGTCATCAGGGCAATGATTCCCTGTGGAACGGACAAGGGCTTGCCGTAGCTCGGGGAATACGCCCAGGTCATGGCGATCTTCTTTCCTGGGAGTTTGTCGAGACCGCCGAAATGCTCCTTGAGCCAACCGAGGTCGGCCATGGCCTGGGTCGGGTGGTCGATGTCGCACTGTAGGTTCACGACCACCGGGCGCTGAGGAAGGACTCCCTGCTTGAAGCCGCTGCTGAGCGCTTCGCCAACTTCCCGCATATAGGCGTTTCCAGCTCCGAGGAACATGTCGTCGCGGATTCCGACGACCTCGGACAGAAAGGAGATCATGTTCGCGGTCTCGCGAACGGTCTCGCCATGAGCGATCTGGGATTTCCCTTCGTCGAGATCCTGAACGGTAAGCCCCAGGAGATTACATGCCGAAGCGAAGGAAAACCGTGTTCTGGTCGAGTTGTCACGGAAAAGGGAAACGGCAATTCCGGAATCGAAACAACGGGCGGAGATGTTTTCCCTGCGCATGAGTTTCAGAAGATCTGCGATAGCGAGGATCTGTTTGAGCTCGTCCCCGGATTTTTCCCAGGTAAGTAAAAAATCCTTGCCAAACATTCTGCTTTTGTAATTGTCGATTTCTTTCAACAGGGACCTGATATCTGCCATTGTTTTCATTCCTCACTCGTTAATAAAATTGAATAAAATCGGGTACCCACGACCGGTTTCGCCTTTCATTCAAACTTGCGTCAAAACTGTAATGGTTAATGTTGGGTTGTGGCATCGCTCAACTGTTCGCTTCGCTCATCCCCGACCTCTCCGCAAGGCAATTTTGGAAGAGGGGGCAACTGCCATCAGTCGATTTTCTACCACCACAAACGCCGAATTTCCCGGCACTTTCGAAGGGCTGGAAGAAAATTGGTCTTTCTGGACATACAAGACCAACGCGGCATTCCTCAGGAATGGGAAACCGCTCCAAATTGCCGAGGGCCGCAAAACCCGATATCACCCCGCCAAAGCCCAAGGCCAAGGCCAAAAGAGGTTTACACAATACCCATTCCTCCATCGCGGATTAAACGACAGGCTATCATAACATCCCTGCCTACTCCACTTCCAGAACGAAGCTTTCGGAATGGCTCGGAATTTCGCGGAAAAAACGAAGGAAAACAAGCGGACGCAAATGCCCCGACCCCGGATACTTCCATCGCCTGCAACGGGGGCCCATTCTTATGAAAAGGTCGATTCGCACACTTTGCTCGACCCGCGCACCGCCGAAAGGCAGGCCAGTGCGATTAGGTTTACCTGCCCTGAAGAAGAGTTAACCCCCACAGGCTTAAACCATCGGCGGTCATCGGACTACCGACCGCGGAACCCTGGCCGGAAAGCAAAAGAGCATCTCCACTGGCTAGCTTCAGGCCAGCCCAGCCGTCTCCACGCCAGATTCCACCGAGGGAAAAGCTTCCCACACCGGATTCGACTGTTCCCCGCATATTCAGTTCCTTCGTTGACGGCCCCGAAAATGATACCGAAAGGGAAACCGGCCCCGCCAGAAGGGACCTTAGAGGTGTAACCCCAAGCTTCAGGCGGTTGAAAATGCAGGCAAATGGCTCCGAAGTGCTCCAGCCGAAATCAACCTTCCACTCATCCAGCCCACCGTGTTCATTGGACGCACCGAATACACCAAAATCGCTGCAAACCTCGGCATGGCCATGGAAATCGACCGGGCCTTCTTCCAATACAAAGTGAAGCGCGTCAACGAACAGCTTTCCGGAAACCGACGGCGATGTTCCATCGAGGCGGATGGCAAGGCTCGCGACCCCTGAGGCTTCCGGCAGGCCCAAGCCAAATTTGAGCGGCCATGGCAGAACCGCGATAATCTCTTCGATATGGGCGGATGGAACCGCTAAGGCGAGATCCCAAAGGGGGCGGCCCCCTTTGGGAAATGAAACTTTTCCGGACAAGGCGGATTGCGCTCCCAGAAATGAACTCCCTTTATCATCTAATTCCAGGCGACCGTCAAACACCGACCAGTCGGAGTTGAACTCCGCCAGAGAAAAGAACATGCCCATGGGAATCAATCGCAACCCGCGGATTTCACCCTTCAAATTAGCCAGAAATCCGACTTTTGGTTCATACGCCCAGGAACCACCCCCGGTAATGTGGCCCTCCAGGGTGACCGGAAAGGAAGCTTGCCAGATTGGACACAACCAGCGGGAAAAGGAGCTGACGTCCAAATCGACTGGACCGAGCTGCCCGTTCACAGCAACACCGCTCTTCCTAAAGGAACAAGTCAGTTCTGTTGCCAACGACTGGCCAACGATCGAAGAGCTCAGGACACCAGTTAAGGACTGATCTTTTCCCGCCCACTGCCCTGAAAAGGAACCCGCCAGGAATGCCCGATCTCGAAATTTTCCTGAAATTTCCAGTTTCAGCGGCTGCGAAACAACATTAGAGGAGCTTTCGAGAAGAGCGTTCTGAAAAGAAATAACCAGGGGACTCGACGCGGCGGGAGCCCACTCCATCCGATTCACTTTTGCGAACCGAATCTCGAGATGACCGGGAAAACCAGCAAAACATGCGAAAGAGGGAACATCGGGAACCCGCTCCAACCAAGGAAAACAAGGCGGCCCGACAACCCGCACCCAGTCGGTTTCAAGCCTGTCAACAATCAGCCCGTGCTGAAGCGAGGAAAGAAGTCCCACTTGAACTGCAATCCGCCCAGTGGAAAACGAAAGACGGCTCCCCGGCAACATTCCCCTGGAATCCTCGATGGCCAGGCCATCCCAAAGGCTGCCTTCCAAGCGGCCAAGTTTCAAACTGATCCCGGTTTGTCTCTCCAAAATGATACCCGCCTGCCGAAGGAGCAGATCAACACAAGCTGTAGTTTCAAAAAGGCACCAGAAAACGCCGAAAACGGAAACCAATCCAAAAAGACAAGCCAGTACCAGCCACTTGCGAAACCCGCTTCCAAACAGGGACATTCTTTTAATCACGATTCAATGTATCCGGGTGGCGGAAATTTCGCAACTTGACAAAAAAAGAGACTGTAGCAATTTAACCGATAAACTGCCTTTCAATCTGTCATTGCGAGGAGCGCAGCGACGAAGCAATCCCTTCCCGTTCACGAGATTGCTTCGCTGCGCTCGCAATGACAGTTTCACCAGGTTTTTCTCCGTCAACTTGCCAGACCCTAGCCGAAAAGGTACTTTTTCGGCAGCTTGGGCATGTTGCCACCACGCAAGACAGCGTTCACCACTCATTTG
>MNYA01000075.1:0-2057 GCA_001872985.1 bacterium CG2_30_54_10
CCGACAACGCCGGTCTTTTGGAGGAATTCCATTGCCCCCGAGGGGTACCAGCCTCCCGGAAGAGGGCTCTTTCCGCCTGTTCCCTTAGCCCAAAGGTCGAGTTCGGAAAGATCGAGCGCTGCGGTTGCCTGATTTACGGATATCCGGAGGAATGCTTCCATTCCTTCGATTGCCGCAAAGGCGACACAGGTTCCGTATTTTCCCTGATTTTTGATTTGGGATGCCCAGTTTTTTCCATCTTTTTCAAGCCAGGAAAATCGCTTGGGAAGAGCGATCGAGCTTGACGAATTTGCTGATGACGCCGAGCTTGCTGAGGATGCGAAGCTTACCGAGAAGGCCGAGCTTTCTGAAGATGCCGAGCTGGCAGAGGATGCCAAGCTTGCTGAGGATGCCGAGCTTTCTGAAGATGCCAAGCTTTCTGAAGATGTCGAAGATGTCGAAGATGTCGAAGGCGCCGTTCCTTCTGGGTAGTATGCGGAATCCAGGGTAGTACCCGCTGAATTCTCTTGAATCCGAGCCGTAAACGACGAAAGAACCGGGTCGGGAATAAGTCCGCAGAGCACCCGGGCTTCCTCCTGGCTGAAATTGAGCGTTACCCCGGTTTCTTCAGCAACCCAAAGCGAACCGCTTGCGGTTTGCAGAGCTTGCTGAACCTGACTGAGTGGGGTTGTCCAGACGGGGTGCAAGTTCTGGCCCGGTCCGACGGGGGAAGCGCCATCGCCGCCATTTCCAAAGCAACCGGCGAAAACCATCGCAAGGCTCACCAAACCACCGAGCAGTGCCCATGTGGTGACTGACCTATTTTGGCGCTTCATCCGAAAACCCCCGGGGGGCAAATAATACCGCGCCACAAGAAAGTGGCGGCAATCTTTATCTTCGGCGTTTTTCCTCAAAGCCGTTAGCCGATTATCCATTTCGAACGAAGCATCTCTTCTTGATCCGCCGGCATTTAGTCTTCCTGAAAGAACCATTCGCAAGCTCAAAATTCCATACGTCGTGTTTTCGTAACTTCTCAAAAAAGGGTGGCACGCGTGAATGGTGCTTAGTTAAGCCTACTTTGGCTTCTCCAAAATTTTTTCTACGATGGGTAAACACTGATGAACACGAATTTTATTCCGAGCATTTTTCTCAAGAATTTCCTTATCTAAGTGGCATTCGCGCGTGCCCCCCTTTTTTGAGAAGTTACGGTTTGCGTTCATTAGGATCTTCGAGACGGGGGAAAAGAATGGACAGCCCAGAAAGATATTGGTAGCATGAAGCGTGGATATTCGGGAGAAAATGAAGCGGGGGTTGACCAATGCTCGTGCCTCGAAACCTCCGCAGGGTGGTGGCAAGCCCACTTGATAATTTTTGATCCCATTCCATGATTAGCCGAATTTTGCCTCGCCTTGCTTCATCGCTCAAATCCGGTGAGGCTCTTCTTTCATTTTTGCTGCTTGGAATCATAGTGCTTCTCTCTTCTTACGGCGTCCTTGACGGCCTGGAGGTCAAGACCCTGGATGCCAGGTTCAGACAGCGCCGCGTTGAACATATCGAAGACAAGGTGATACTGCTTTACATTACCGATGAATGCATCGAGAAACTTGGAAGTTGGCCCTGGCCACGCAGCATCCACGGAAAAATCGTCGATTTGCTCGCCAGCGCTGGGGCGAAAATGGTCATTTTCGACGTGATTTTCCGCGACCAGGATCGTGGGAACCCAAAGGAAGATGAGGCCTTCATAGCAGCCTGTACTAATTACGGAAAAGTGGTATTGCCCATGCTCATCGAGCAGGTGAATACCCTCCTTCCCGACTCCCTGGAAATGCGAACCGATTTCGAGTTGGTCAAACCTTACGATCGGCTTGCATCGGTTGCGCTGTCCATGGGGTTTATCAACGTCGATTACCAGAACCTCAATTCCGACGGAATCATTCGTCGTCTTCCTCTGATAATGCGAGATTCCCCGGATGGCAAGGCTTACCCCGCGCTGGATCTGGCCATCGCTGAGGCCGCTTTGGGGAAGAAGTTTCGTGTCGATGGAGATCGTCTCTGGCTCGGTGATGAAGAAATTCCCC
>MNYA01000075.1:2094-3618 GCA_001872985.1 bacterium CG2_30_54_10
CAACTTTCTTGGGGAATTCACATCTGGTTTTTTTCAGACCGCCTTTTATTCGGATCTTCTGAGCGGCGCCGTTGACCCTAATCTTTTCAAGGACAAGATAGTTTTCATCGGCCCCAGCGCCGTCGGTCTTTCAGACATCAAGTTGACCCCTTACGGAGAGATGCCGGGCGTTCTCATCCACGCCAATGTAGTTCAGAACCTAATGAACGGCAACTTTCTCTACCAGGTCAGTCCCGGATTGCAAAATCTGCTTCTCGCCGGTTTGGCAGCCATGACCTACCTGATACTCATCAGCTCGTCCTCGGTGGGTGGTTTTTTTGCCGCGGGAGCACTTCTGATTGTGTATGACGGGGCGGCGTTCGTTCTGCTCATCCGATCGTCGATCGTGATCGAGATGGTAGGTCCGACCATGCTTGTCTCCGGGCAATTCCTTGGAGGTCGGTTTTGGCAGATGCTCCGAAACCTGAAGCAGGCTTATCAATCGCTCAAGGAGCGCACCCTCGAACTCGAGAAATCCAATCAGATGCTCGATCAACAAGTTACGAACCTCTGGAATCTGAACGAAGCCAGCCGCCGCTTTGCCTCGACCCTGGACATGGAGATCCTCGCCCGCGAAATTCTCAACACCTTCCTGGGACTTTGGGAAGGATCAGATGGGCTTTTGACGATGCTTGATTCGGAAAGCGATTCCCTAACATCGCTCCATCAGGAAGGATACGGCGGCGAGCAGGCAAACCTTTTTCTGTTCGATCCCGGGGTGGTTAAGCATGTCGGATTGATGCTTGAGGAGCGCCGGATCGTGTCCGATGAAACAGGAAGATGGTTCACAAAATTCATTCCTTTGATGATGGGGCCGAGACTTTGGGGAGCCGTTCTGCTACGGGAGCGTAAACCCGGGCCGAAAAAAGAGGAAGGCGGCGATTTCTGGTCGACTCTTTCGGGCCTCGCATCGACAGCGTTGGAAAACGCAAGGTTGTACAACCTCGCCACGGTTGATGCTCTGACAAGGCTATTTGTCAGGCGCTACTTCCAGGTTCAGATCGATCAGGAGTTCAAACGAGGACGACGGTACCATCATCGAATAGCCCTTCTGATGACTGACATCGACAAATTCAAGACATTTAACGACACATACGGGCACCAGCAAGGAGACCTCGTGCTGCGCGAGGTGGCTGCTGCCGTCAAGCGATCGCTGCGCGATGTTGATATGGCGGCGCGTTATGGCGGCGAAGAGTTCGGGGTGGTTCTTCCCGAAACCGATCTCAACGGGGCGATGATCGTCGCGGAACGTATCAGGCGAAACGTTGAACAAACGCTTGTCCATCGCATGAGCGGGCTTGGCGATCCGCTTCGAGTGACCATCAGTATTGGCGTAGCCAGTTTTCCCGACAACCTTGCAAATACCCATGAAGAGCTCATCAAGTTCGCCGATGATGCGCTTTATAAAGCCAAGGAGGGGGGACGAAATCGCGTCGAGCTCGCACCGCGGAGCGAGGTGGAGGGCGAGGGTGAGGGCGAGGGTGA
>MNYA01000094.1:0-1025 GCA_001872985.1 bacterium CG2_30_54_10
TCCATGGCAAAAACGCGTTCGCAATGACAAGCTAACCAAGGTAACTTCTCAAAAAAGGGGGGGACGCGCGAATGGTGCTTAGTTAAGCCTACTTTGGCTTCTCCAATATTTTTTGGCTATGTTGGGAACATGTATTGAAATTCGATACCCAAACCAAATTCAGGTGGTATGCTTGTTTGAAACGTATTTTCGCACCTGGTATGACAGAACACAGCGCCCGCATTGCGCAGGATGCTCTTCACACGGACAAAACAAAGGATTCCCCCTATCAAAACCAACACACTTTCCCAACATAGCCTAATAAATTGCATTTTTCAGGTGTGCTGATGGCTTTTTTCGCGATCACTACCTCACTACCTCACTACCTCCCTTCCTTCAAAAGTTCGCCCAAGGGGGGTTGAGTTCAGGAGCCCACGCCCTGTCCCAGTGCCCGAATTGCAATCGCGTGCTCGCTTCCCGCGGTCGGGCGCTTTGCGTCTTCCGGCCGGATCTACTCCAACAGTCGTTCGTAGGTAAGCCTGCGCAGGCAGAAGGAGATGATCAGGTAGTCAAACACCAGAAGGAGTGGGGCTCCCACGACCAGATATTGGGTTTCCAGGGGCAGGACCCCCGAGGTTTGTGCGATGATCAATCCCATAAACGGAATGGCTATGAATCCTGACAGTTGCTGGGCGCCCTGAAATGTGGAGGCGTATGCCGAGATGACCACCATGGCCGACAGACCGAACAGAATCACCGACGGAGACACGAGGAAGATAAGCACCAGCCATTTCAGGTTGGGAAACGGCATTTCCTGCAGATATGCCCCGCCCATCAAGTGAACGACCAGGGTGAATACAGCGAAGGAAGTCAGGGTTACCACGTAGGCAGGAATGAAGGTTGCCAGAAGCTTGCTGAAAAAAAGTTGCCGCAGGGTGACCGGTGTGTACAAAAGGGTTTCAAGTGTCTTGTTCTCCTTCTCTCCGACAAGGCAACTGGCCCCAATGATGGAGCTGGCAATCAGCGGGATCATCAAAAATAGCGGC
>MNYA01000094.1:1041-4852 GCA_001872985.1 bacterium CG2_30_54_10
AAAAGTTTTTGTAGATTGGTTTCAAACTGGAGCCCCGCTGGAACCATCTTCAGGATTGGCGCTATGTGACTCACATTTCTGGCGCCTCTGTCCAGGCCTATGATGAACACCGCGGGCATGAATGCGCTCAAGACCAACGGCAGGATCAGCATGGGAAGCCAAACCTGGCGATTGCGCATGATCGCCTTGAGGTCTTTGAGGATTATCCCCCAAACCGGATTACTCATGCCGAGCCTCCGCCTGGAAGGCGAAATACAGATCTTCCAGGTTCATCCGCGCTTGCCTGGCTTCGAAGACCCGGCCTCCCCCGCTGACGATCCGACGAATCAGGTTGTCTGCCTCGGAATCCCCGTCAACCCGAAACCGCCAAAGGCCCTCACCGACTGGCTCGGGGGCGAGGTCCGCGGGAATCCCCTCCCCGCGTACATTGAGGGTCAGGGCGCCGTGACAACGGGCTTGGAGTTCAGGCATGGTACCGCAGGCAATCAGTCGCCCGGACGAGAGAAACCCGAATTTGTCACAGATTTCCTGCGCGTATCGCAATTGGTGAGTACACAGAAAGGCTGTGACCTTTTCCTCGATGGCGAGCCGGCGGATGAGATCATTGACGTTGCGGGCCGCCTCAGGATCGAGGCCGGAGGTGGGTTCGTCGAGGAACAGTAGTCGGGGTTTGTGCAACATCGCAATGGCAAGAAGCAGCCGCCTTTTCATGCCAGTCGAGTAGATCCTGACTTTTCGGTGGCGGTCAGAGGTAAGAGTGAAAAAATCGAGCAGCCGGTCGGCGCGTTTCTGGATTTCGGCCTCCGAAAGGCTATGCATGCGGCCGAAGAAAAAGAGGTTCTCGTCCCCGCTTAGGTTCTCGTAGGATTGGGCCGTTTCAGTCATAACCCCGCTCATGGCATGGATGCGGGTCACCTCGTTCCGAACCGAAAGGCCGAAAAGGGTGGCCTGGCCAGTCGTGGGGGTCAGGATGCCGTTGAGAAGCCTGACTGTGGTGGTCTTTCCAGATCCGTTGGGACCAAGCAGGGAAAACACGGTTCCTTCGGGTATGTCAAGGGAAAGGTCATCCAACGCCCGGGTTTGACCGTCGTATGACTTCGAAAGGTTGACCGTTTCGATGGCCTGCATGTTTGAGTCTCGCGCCCCGCCATCCTACCCCAAATCCTTCCCCCCTGCCAATGACAGGTGAAAAGGCCTCCGGTATTTTCCAGGCTTACGAGAAAATGCCTGGGCCTGATCTTTCCGACCGCGACGCGACGGAATTGGGTGGTGGCCGATATTAGCTGATAGAAGCACAGGGCAGGAAATCAACCCCTTTTCCTTCCGAAAAGCGCCTGCCGCACAATTTTTACGTTGGTCTCATGACAAACTTTGGTAAAAGCCGAAGGAAAGGCAAATTGCTCGGAAAGGCATTGGATGAGGGTTTCATCCTTCCTACTGAGGGCGTCCTCAAGTTGCTTTAGATAGTCAAAAGCTACTTTTAGGCGCCTTTTCATTTCCATTGGGTCCTGGGTTACTTTCCCATGGCCTGGAACGAGAAGGCGAACCTGTCCCCCGATAATGAGTTTTTCGGCTTTGCGCAAAGTATCGACATAATCCTGATAACTGTAATGGATAATTGGAAGTTCGAAATCCGAAAGATAATCTCCCGCCAGAAGAATTCCCGGCTCCTCAACAAGGGTGAAAATTCCGTCCATGTTATGCCCAGGCGAAAGGAAAAAGCGAAGTCTGGTTTTTCCGAAAGGGAACTCTGCCCCATCGGCGGGGATGGGCATATCAACTTGTGGAAATTCCATCGGATAGTTTCGTGAAAAGAAATTATTGTTGTCCCATTCCCGGATTTCCTGGATCACCGCCTTCTTGTTCGGGTGTTGTTTCAAGCCTTTGGACGCGATTACATTGGAACCAGGAAAGGCGCCATATCCCAGGATATGGTCGAAATCACTGTGGGTAAAAAGTAGCCTCGGAGGAATTCTTCCAACCGGTTGCCTGGCGTATGCGGCGATTTCCGCGATTTCGCCCGGGAGCCAAGCGGGATCCGAAATCAGCACCGATCCGGCGGAAACAACCACAGCAGAATTGGTCTGTTGAATGATGCTTTGGAAAACCGTAATCTGGTCGGAACACAAATGAATCATATGCAGTCCCCTTGTAAATCTTCCAGAGGAAGAAAATTCACAGAAATTTCGTCAAAAAAATTCTTTGAAGACTTTGGTTGCTTGCGCATCTTTCTGGCCAAATCCAAAATTTCCGTCACCTTTGGGAAAGCCTTCTTGGAGGTTCTTTCCGGTTGACGCGCCGTTCCTTGCCCACCGAGCGGAGGAACCCGCCCCGTAAAATGTGCAGACCCAAGCCGGAGCAAAAAAACCGGCAATGATTTTATAGGAAAGTTCGCCCGAAAATAAGGCACGCAGCGCCCCGGCCAGAAATCCCCCGTATCTTTCACGCCGGATTTCCAGACGGGCGCCGTTGAACAGAAGCACGCCGATGAAGCCATTGATGGTTTTCTGATCGAGGTCGTAGAGCAGCATGCCCACCCGGTTGTCGAACTCAAGTTTCCGCAACGGCTGAAGGTAGTGCCGCTGGAAGGCAACCGCGGATGGCCCGTAGCACAGGATGGTTCGGGCCGCCAGATCTGCCGTATGCAAAGCGGCGAAGTAGCCGTCCTTCAAGGCACGCCCATGGCCGCTGAGATCGCCGACCATGGCCCAACCGTCACCGAAAAAATGTTGTGCCGGCTTGATGACCACCCCGGCGGAGCAGATCTTCCGGCAGCGCAGGTGATCGATCGGGCGATCGAGACGGATATAGTGTCTTACGATGGGGTGGTTAAAAAGCAGCTCAAGGTCATGGTCAGCCAGGACTTTCCCAAGGCCGGTGATGGTCAGCCACTCCCGCCCTTTTGGGATGAAAGCCACAATGCAGCCGGGGATAACACCGTCGATGATCAACGCCCGCCCGCTGAGAGCGTCGTGCTGCGCCTGTGCCGTATTCACTTCGGTGACGCAGCCATCCATCAGGACGGGGGGTTGGTAGCCGAAGTCGACAATAAACTTCTGAATAAGAGGTTGTTGCAGGCTTTTCAGCCCGGTGGCCAGCACGACGATGTCGGCGTCCAATTCGAACCGGCTGCCATCCTTTTCGCCCGAAACCAAGAAACCGCTCCCGGGGCTTTTTCTCTCGATGCGAGTGGCATTGCCCCCCCGCTGAGCAATAAGGCTCGATTCGGACTCCAGGCCGTCAAACACGCTGTCCAGCCAGAAATCGTCAAAGCCGCTCTGGTGGAAACGGTTAGTGCGGAAGACCGAGGTAAGAGGCGCGGCCAGTGACAAGTTTACCGACCCATGCGGATTCAGGTAGACAACTTCATGAATGGATTCCTTGATGATGTTCCCCGGGATCTGAAGCTGATACAGTCTATCCATGGTCTGAAGCGTCAGGTCGGTAATCAGCCCGGCGCAATAATTGCAGGTCGGTTGCGTCAGAAGCACAACATTGATCCGCACGCCCAATTGGGCCGCAAGGCTGAGGGCTCGGCGTGCAAAGGCCGGACCGGCAAGGCCTCCGCCAACTACAGCGATGGTGGTATTGTCAGAAATAGCTGCCTTGCCCGGCAAAGTGAAGCTTTTCTGCAAAGGCCGAAACCTGAAACGCTTTTCAAGGAAGGAGACAAATTGTGCGGTGAAACTGGACATGAGACCCCCTGAACTCGATTCTCCAAGAGGTCATTTCAACAGTATAATATACCCGACTGATTCCCATTTTAGGGGAAAATTGTACAAACTGGATAAGTTACATCTTTCGCATCATC
>MNYA01000163.1 GCA_001872985.1 bacterium CG2_30_54_10
ATGGGGTAAAGGCATTTCACGCAAAAAAGATCATACATCGCGATCTCAAGCCCGCGAACATCCTCATCAACTCGGCCGGGAATCTTAAGATCGTCGATTTCGGAATCGCCAAAGGCTCAAAAAGGCAGACCCAGACCGGAATCGCGCTGGGAACGCCTCATTACATGTCGCCTGAGCAGTGCGAGGGGAAACCCAACATCACCTATAAATCCGACATCTATTCCCTCGGAGTGGTTCTTTGGGAGATGCTTACCGGAACCCCACCTTTCGAAGCGTCCGAGGACTCCTCCGATGATTTTCTTGCAATCATTCTCAAGCACCTCACCGCTCCTTTACCCATGGAAAAGCTGACCGCCACCCCATTTGGAAATTTCTTCGCCGATCTTCTCGGCAAAATGCTTGAAAAGAATCCAAACAAGCGCCCCGAGATCGATTTCATCATTAGTTCGCTCAGCAAAACCAAGGACAAGCTTTTCGATAAAACAGGCGCCTTCGGGGCGAGATTCACTCTCGATCGCCTGCTGCAAAAGGGTCCGTTTGGGGAGTTCCGTTTATCAAAGGATGTGATGGAAGGTGTTTCGATCCTCGTTCAACTGATTCCAGACTTTCCGCAATTCCCCGAAAAAGCTGTCAAGGAGCGAATCAAAAATCTTAGAAAAGCGCATCATCCGAATCTTGCACACATTCTTCAAAGCGGCTTCGACGCAGGCTCCCGAAAACATTTTTTCACCATGGAGCCCCCGGGAGCGATCCCATTTTCCATGGCAAAATTGGGCTTTGCTCAGGATCATGATGCAGCTTCGAGGTTCATGCTCAAACTCCTTGAAAGCCTCTCGGAAATCCATAAACAAGGCGAGTCCCATGGGAATCTAAACCCGGAAGTCATAGGCTTCACGTTGGGGGAACCCAGGTTCAGCGGGTTTCCGATGCTGCGAACGCTTTTTTCCCAAAGCGATAACGATGAAGGAAACGGCCTCTATTTTGCGCCTGAATTGCGCGATCCGTGCGAACCGAGTGAAGATCGTGAACAGCGAGACTCACGTGAAACGAATGAAACGAGTGAATCGCGCGATCCGCATGAATCGCACGATCTGCGTGAATCACGCGAAGCGCCCGATCCGCATGAATCGCACGATCTGCGTGAATCACGCGAAGCGCGTGGGCTTTGTGATTCGCATGGGCAGGGTGGGCAACGTGAACCGCGTGAACCGCGTGAACCGCGTGAACCACGAAAGCCGGGGGCGAAGATCACCCCCGAGGCAGACATCTATTCCGCTGGTTTGCTGATCTGGGAAATCTTGTTTGGAGCGCTTCCCCCAGGCCTTCTGAAAGAAAAAAAGTCCGAACCTGGAAAAAGCGACAGCACGGCTGATAAGACTTTATCACTGAAAACTCTTTTTCCAAATGATCCGCTGTACCCGTTCCTTGAGATGCTTTGCCGGATGATCAAACGCGATCCTTCAGAGAGGCCGCGACTCGACGAACTTCTCACAAAACTCCGGGAGATCAGAAAAGAGTTCGCTCTCACGTTTCCGAAGCCTGGTTCCAAGGAGGGTTCTCAATGCTTGTTGCTCACAAGTGATGAGACACTTGCAACCCTTGCCAGAGCTACTTTGAAGGAATATGGATTCAAGTTCGGAAGGGCCAAAAGTTTCGATGAGATTTCCCGGCTGTCGGAGGCGGAACCTACAATTGCCTGGTTCGTCGACCTCGATGGAATTTCGAACTCTGTTACGGAGATCATCGAAAATGCGATGAAATTTGCTCCCGACGCGAAGGTGGTTTTTTTCTCAACGCGCTTCGACAGGGAAATGGTCGAGGATTGTGTTAGGATGCAGGCCACCGCCCTGCTTGTGAAGCCGCTGTTGGTTCCGCGGCTCGTTCAGACGCTCAACAGCCTTAGCGAAGAACCGGAGTTGATCGAAAGCGAAAGTCTTTTTCCTTTTCGATCTTCGCAGATCGAATCGGGATTCGTGCAGCCCGGCGGAAATCCGCTCCATGTGCTCTTTTTCGAGTGCGGAGTCTGCAAGGAAAGGTTCGGGAACACCCAGTTCAAACCCGGCTCTTTCGAATTCCACGGAACCGAAACCGATTTTTGTCCAATCTGCAAGGAAGGTAGCACCCCGGAGCTATACTCGATCGTGGTCTGCCCATCCTGTCTTTACGCCAACTTTGCCGGAAGATTCCAGAAAGCCTCATTTTCCGAGACTGCCATTGCCGACTTCCTTGCATCGGAAAACTTCGAGAAGCGTGCGAAAGTGGCGCTGGATCTGGATTTTCAGACCAATCGGAGCTTGAAAGAGGGACTGCGAAGTTTCGAACTGGCTGCCATGGGAGTCCGGGAGCTCGAACCCGATTGCCAGGAGCGACTTGTCAGCGAGATCTTTTTGAAAGCCTCCTGGCTCTGCCGTCGTCTGTCGAAGCCGCTTGTCGAGAGCGACTACCAGAGCCGGTCACTCGAGTGTCTGATGAAGGTTTACAGCCCTTACATTTTATTGAGCAGTCGATTCCCAGGATGGGAGGCGGTAAAAGAAAAGCTGAAATCAAATCAGCGGTTGATGAGGGAGCGTGCGGTCGTGGTGACCGGGTTTCTCGGGGCGGAACTTTCAGCCCGCCTGGGCTTGACCGAACAGGCTGATTTCTATTTCGAGAAGGTCTTCGGCCTCCCGTTCCTGTCTCGTTTCACGCTGCTTTCCCGGCACATCCATCAGGCGTTCCAGAAGTTTCTGGTCAAAAAAAAAGCGGTGACAATCTCGAAACCCTGACATGCATTTGACGGGACGTCGGGGCGAGAGTATCAAATTAGCAGGCAGGAAAATTTCCATGAGTCGAGGTATGAAAAATGATTCTAAGAATTGAGTGTGTTTGGGGCTCGAATTTATAATGAGGACTGTTTTAAAATTATTTCAGTCCCGGAGGAAATTTCGGTGGTGGGCTACATTAACTTCAAGAGCCAAAAATTGTCATTGCGAGCGAAGCGAAGCAATCGCATCCTTCACTTTGAGATTGCTTCGCTACGCTCG
>MNYA01000344.1 GCA_001872985.1 bacterium CG2_30_54_10
TTTTGTTAGTCGCGGTCGATCCTTATCTTGCTGTTTCACAGCAAGAAGCCGGTGTATCGGAAGCTCCACGACGAAATGGTAAAATACGCCTCATTCATTTGTTACCCAGGCCCAGAACTTTCGACACAAAACGTTTTGTTTCAGGAAAAGGCGGAATCCCGCCATGCGTTTGCACTACCGTCGGCCCGGCGTTATAGGCCGCCAGAGCCTTGGACATGTTCCCGCCGAATCTTTCGAGCATCATGGCGAGGTATCTGGACCCCCCGGCGATGTTCTGCTCGGGATCGAAAGGGTTGGAAACGCCCATTTCCCGAGCGGTTTCAGGCATTAGCTGCATCAAGCCTTGTGCCCCTCTCTTGCTGACACACCGGGGATCGAAGTTGGACTCGGTTTGAATGACCTTTTGGATAAGCTGAGGGTTCAACCCGTTCTGTTCGGAGTATTTTTTGATGAGATCCAGATACTGGGGAGCCGGCAAGGAAACAGGAGAAAGTGAGGCCAACGGAGTAACGGCGGAAAGAGAAGACCGTTGGAAGCTTGGAGGAGCTGCGGCCGGAGCCTTCTGAGCCTGGGTCAGCGCGTCACTGAAGGATTGTTCCTGACGACGGCTGTGGCGGCGGGACATTCCGCGAAAAGAAGTGTTCAGTTCATCGATCCGTTCGAGGATATCACGCATCCGTTCAAGCATTTCCGTTCTCCCTATCATGGGTTGTGGGACGATTGGTAAAGCTGTCAAGTCTCTTTTGATCGAGCCTGAGTTGCTCCTTGCGATAGGCATTTTCGTCCCGCTCCCGGATTTTTTCGTAGGTCTTTCTGACCCGCCGTTTCTCAGCGAGTTCGGCGATAATTTTCTCCCGTTGAGCGACAAGGCGCTCTTTCTCCTCCAGGTGGTATTCGCGAGCTTTTTGAAGCCTGAGCAGGAATGGGTAATAAAGTCGGATCCGCTCCATTCTTCCGGCGAGAAGATCGTGAGCTTTTTCCTCCAGGCCACCGCTATATTCTTCGACATTCCGGGCGATTTTTGCCTCAATGTCGGCGATCTGGCCGTCCTTAATCGCGAGACGACGCTTCACCTCGGCTTCCTCATGGGAAGCCAAGTTAAGCATCTGATTGAATCTGAAGGAAAATGCCATTTACATTAAAAGAGAATAGGGATTTGGAAGTAGGGATCAGGGATTAGGGATTAGGAAAAAAGCTGTAATACAAGCCCATATTGTTTGGTTCGTGCAGGGCACAAAGCAACCAACCGCAGGGGATGAGCTTCGCGAATTTACTTCGCAAGACGAAGGGGGACGCACGCCCACCTTTATAAAAAAGTTACCGTTGTTTGCTCTTATCATGCGAGGATCCCTTCCAGGGCTTTAAGGCTTTCCTCGAACGGGAAAGCCTGATCTATCCCTTGTTTGATGAATGCTTCAATCCTGGGATGCCTCAGGATGGATTCATCGATCTTGGCATTGGTCCCGGCTTTGTAAGCTCCGATGTTGATCAGATCGGAATTTTGTTGATACAGGGAAAAAAGGTCACGGATCCTGCCGGAAATTTCGAAATGCCTCTTTGTAACCAAATCAGGCATCAAGCGCGAAATGCTTCCAAGAATATCGACCGAGGGGTAGATATTCTGATGCGCAAGTTCGCGGGACAGAACCAGATGGCCATCAAGAATACCGCGAACAGCGTCGGCAACGGGCTCATCCATATCGCCGCCTTCCACCAGAACTGTGTAAATTCCGGTGATTGAACCCTGTTTGGATGTTCCGGCCCGCTCCAGAAGCTTGGGAAGAAGAGAAAAAACCGACGGGGTGTAACCCCTGGTTGTCGGCGGCTCTCCGACCGCCAGGCCGATTTCGCGCTGTGAAAGAGCAAACCGCGTAACCGAATCCATCATGAGCATGACATCCTTGCCCTGATCCCGAAAGTATTCGGCAATTGCTGTGGCAGTGAAAGCGGCCTTGACACGCACCAATGCAGGTTTATCGGATGTGGCGACTACAACGACGGACCGACGCAGACCTTCCGGGCCCAGATCCTTCTCAACGAACTCGCGTACCTCGCGACCTCGTTCTCCAATTAAGCCGATGACGTTCACGTCGGCCTTGGAACTTCGGCAGACCATTCCCATCAAGGTGCTCTTTCCAACACCTGAGCCGGAAAAGATACCGAGACGCTGACCGCGTCCGATCGTGAAAAGGGCGTCAATTACACGTATTCCGGTTTCAAGAGGCGTGAAAATCCGGCGTCTGGAAAACGGATTCGGGGGTTCGCGACTGATGGGCACCCGCGGCAAGTCAGGCGGGAGCTCTCCCTTTTCGTCAATCGGGACTCCCATGCCATCGATCAGACGGCCGAGAAGAGCCTCCCCTGCCGGGGCTGAAAGGGGCATTCCAAGGGGAACGACCTCACTGCCTTGGCGAATACCGGCGGTGCTAACAAGCGGCATGAGCAGGATCGCCCCGCGGCGAAAGCCGACCACCTCACATGGGATCGGGCCCAGCCCGGTAGTGATGTGACAGACTTCGCCGACTGGGATCTGGGGCCCGGTGGCCTCGATCAGGAGACCGACGACCTGGGTGACTCTTCCATTTACGCGTATGGGGTCAGTGTTTTCGAGAATCTCATCGTATTTCGGAAAAGGGAAGGTCATGAAGGCATCATTCCGGGCGGTTAAAGAATTTAAGCATTTGCTTTTCGAATTCATCGGCCTGGGATTCGAGTGAGGCATCGATAGTTCCAACCCCGGTTTCGATCTTCACACCGCCGGGTGCGAGGGTAGAATCCTCGACCACCTTAAGATCGGCGACTGTTGAAAGTCGTCGCATGAAATCCTGTTTGTGGGAATCAGTCATGGATTTGTCCTTCATGTTGATCCGAAGAACGATCTTGTCGACTTCCGAGACCTTGTTGAGAGCTACATCAATATTATTCAGGATGATTTCCGGTCGCACCAGCGGCTCAGTTTTGAGAATGCGCTTGGCGAAGGTGATAACGAGTTTGACCATTTCCTCTTCCGCAGCTTTCAGGAGACCCATCCGGCTGGTCTGCAGTTCGGAAATCAACAGCTCTGTTTCCTGCATCAGACTTTGCCAGTCCAGGCGGATCTCCTCGAGGCCGGACTTTTCGCCGGCTGCAACCCCCTTTTCTTCACCCAGGGCGAACCCCTCTTTGTGGGCCTTCTGGCGAGCAGTTTCCATTTCGAGAGCGGAAGCCTTTCGAAGGGTGTCGGCTTCTGCCTTTGCGGTAGACATGATAGTTTCAGAACTTTTCCGCGCCATTTCGAGCATTTTCTGGGATTCTTCAGCGAGGGCTTTTCTGCGGGCCATCATTTCATTGTGAAGATTGTCTTCTTCTTTGTTGAGGCTTCCTTCACGTTGGACGAGAACTGTTTCCCAATCACGAAGGCGCAGTTCGAGAGCAGCGAGTTCGAGGGCTTTCCGCTTCGCCGCGGAGGAGCCAGACCCCTCGCGAGCGGCGCTTGCCGCCCGGGAAAGTTGACCTTCGGGGCGGAGAGCCTGAGTTGCTCCTGGCTGGCCGGAAACGGTCTGCCCAGCGGGTTTTGTCTGTGCGGCCCCCGGCTCGATCTTTACGCGGTCTCCAGATCCGGCAAGTTTTTCCGGCGGAACTTCATGGAAAACGCCAATGCCTCCGTGAAGGTTTCCGGCACCGCTTCCGTTTCCGCCGCCGCTTCCGCTTCCGCCGCCACCTGCATCTTCATCATCTTCATCATCCGATGAGGGCTGCGGAGGCGGTTTCTGCCCGGTGGGAACAGAAACCTTGTTCTCCTTGTCAATTTTTACCTGAAAGGCTTTGTAGATCCGGGCCATGTCATCAGATCCTTAATCGATCCAGCCTTCCGTGGCTTTCCCTTTTTGGATGAAAAGTTCGCGTCTTTCCACCAGACGTTTTGCATTCGTCATGATGTTCTTCCGCGCTTCCTCGATTTCGGAAATCCTGCGAGGGCCGAGCTGTGTGATTTCCTCACGAAGATCTTCGATAGCCCGCTGAGACATGTTCTGGGCCAAGGTCTGGAGAACGCCTTCAGGAGCGCCTTTCAGGGAAAGCGCAAGATCCCGCAGGGTAGTCAGCTTGATGAGAGCCTGAACTCCCCGGCTATCCCCGTAGGCGAGATCCTCGAAGGAAAAGAGTCGTTTTCGCAACTCCTTGACGACCGCGGGAAGGCTTCCCTGGAGGTTCTTCAGCAATCGGTGTGAAGCCGTTGGTTCCATGAACTGCATTATATCCGCGAGAATATCGATTCCTTTTCTGGGAACGAATGTATTAGCCAATCAGTTCCTCCTCTCCTGGGCGGGCAATGATGATCTCGCCCTTCCCTTCGAGTGCCTTCACGACTGCCACAATGCGTTGCTGAGCCTGATCGACGTCTCGGATTCGCACGGGACCCATGTAGGCCATTTCTTCCTTGAGCATTTCCGCGGCGCGTTTTGACATGTTCTTGAAGAATTTTTCCCGGACCTCGTCTGTAACGCCCTTTAGGGAAATCGAAAGATCTTTGGGATCGATCTCCTTCATCATTCGCTGGATTCCGCGGTCATCGATCAGGACGACATCTTCAAAGACGAACAGGCGTTTTTTAACCTCTTCGGCGAGGCTGGGCTCTTGAACTTCCATGGTCTCGATGATGGTTTTCTCCGTTCCGCGATCGACCTGGTTCAGGACATTTACCAGGGTTTCGATTCCGCCGGCACTGGCAAGATCTTGACCGAGGACGGACGACAGCCGCTTCTCGAGGTAGTTTTCAACTTCGCGCGTGACCTCGGGGCTCGTTCGATCCATGAGTGCCAAGCGTTTTGCGATCTCGGTCTGGGTATCGGGTGTCAGGGATTGGAGGATAATCGCGGCTTTTTCAGGTTGCAGATAAGCCAGGATCAGGGATATTGTCTGGGGATGTTCGTTCTGGATGAGGGTGGCTAGCTGGCTTGGATCGGCGGTTCTGGCAGCCTCAAAGGGTCTGACCTGAAGCGAGGTTCCCATTCTGGATAGTATCTCGAGGGCTTTCTCCGGGCCGACCGTTTTTTCGAGAAGACCCTTTGCGAAATCGAGGCCGCCCTCTGAATAGAATTCGCGTGCCATCATCAGCTGCTCGAACTCGAACAAAACCGATTCTTTCGCTTCCGTGGAGATCTTGCGTTGCCTTGCGATTTCGATGGTCAGCCCCTCGATCTCCGAATCATTTAGTGATTGGAATATTGCGCCGCTGGTTTCGGGGCCAAGAAAGATCAGGAGAATCGCGGCCTTGGTGCGGCCGGCGAGGGCAACATGCGGGATCTCACGCTCTTCACCGTTTTCCTGGGGGATATCTCGATCGCTCATGTCATTCCTCCAGCCAGATTCCTGCCACTCGTACTGCGTCCTCGGGTTTGGTAGCTCGATCGCTCATGTTATGCCTTCAGCCAGATTCTGAGTGCCTGGACTGTGTTCCCGGTTTTGGTATCTCGATGGGCCACGTCATTCCTCCAACCAGATTCTGAGCACTTGTACTGCGTCATCGGGCTTGGTAGCAACCAGGCGTTTGACGCGGTCTTCGAGCTTGGTTCGAGATTCGGCTTCTTTTTTGAGGCGGTCGAGATCGTCTTGGCGGGCACGATCGCGCTCGGCGATGAGAGATAGCAAGCGGGAAATTCCCTCTTCGAGCGTGCCATCGGCTTTTTTCTTGAATGCCTCTTTGTACAAATATTGTTCTTCGGGCGTCATTTCGGCAAAGTCGACAGGCATTGTCTCATTGTCGCGAGCATAAGTGGAGGCCTTATGTCGCAGATCCTGGAGTTTTCGCCGCTTCTCCTCGATGTCGGTGATTTCGGGGAAGAAGTTGTTAACATCCTGGAATCTCCGTTCCCATTCTTGTTCTTGCTGATCGCGGAGCTTGGCTTTTCGCATCTCTTCGGCCTTCCTGATCGTCTCGGCCTCCCGACCGGCTTCTTCGAGAATTGACTGTTCCTGGGCGAGAACTCGGGCCCGGGAAACACGGACGAAGATATAGACCAGCCCGAGAAGAATCGGAATGGACATGAGCAATCCAACAATCATCATGAACATAGTTCTCTCCTGTCGCTGACGATCCTCGACGTCACGTTTGGATCGTTCGGCAAGATCGTTGTTAAAGGGGATGACCAGCAAAGTAAGAACATCCCCGCGTTTTTTGTTGAAGCCGACCGTGGCTTGGGCAACGGTTTTCAAGTTTTCCTCGAGATCGCTGCTCAAGCGGCCCGAAGCACCGTCGAGCATGATCGAAACGGTCAAACGCTTGAGGTTCCCCTGTTCCTTGACATATTTTTCTTTCGAGCGGGTGAAATCCTTGTTTCGGATTGCCGCATTCCGCTCGTATTTGTTCATGGTTTTGTTTTCGGTTCCGGGGTAGGCAGGCGCTCCGGGTGGAAGATTCGAGTTCACGCCCGGCTCTCCATCTTGTACAAGATCTTTCCCTTCGTATTTCTCGCTCTCATTTTTTTCGGAAATGGTGACACCTTCGGAGCTTCCTTCAACGGGAGGAATGATAACATCGCTGAGAGCTTCCTTCTGATCGAAATCCATCGTGGCATCGACCCGCACGACAGCTTTTCCATAGCCGAAAACCGCTTCAAGCTGGCTCTGTAGTTTTTTCTGGATGTCAGTTTCGACGGCTTTCTTGTGCTTAAGCTGTGCTGATTTAATGCGGTCGAGGGACATCTCTTCATCTTCGTCGAGAAGGCGGGTCAAGTCGCGCATGAGGCTATCATTGATACGAACGTTCTCGGGCTTGAGGCCTTCAACGGCGGATGAGACCCATTCGCGAATTCCGCGGATCTGGTCTTTGGTGATTTCAAATCCCGGTTTCAGCCTGAGAACAATGGCGGCGCTAGGCTCCTTCTGATCTTCCTTGAAAACTTCCTTTTTGGGTTTGACGATGTAGACCTGGGCATTTTCGATCGGCTCCATTCGGACAAGGCCGCCAGCCAGTTCGTCCTGGAGGCCGCGAATGTAGTTCAGATCGAATTCCTTATCGGTGGTCCCCTGGAAAATGGAGCGGTCATCGATAAGCTTCTGCCAACCCGGTCGAGCTTGTGGCAAAGTCTTTTCCTGGGCAAGCTGAAGAAGGATATAGCTTTTGTCGGTGAGCGGAACGAGAATGTCAGTGCTGTCCTTTCCAAGCTTAAATTCGACATTCAATTCTTTCAGCTTGGCAGTTACTTTTCCGGCATCCTCAATTTTTAGGGCTTCCTCGAACAATTGAATGTATTCTCTCTGCGATCCCCACATTGTTGCGAGAATAACGCCGGCGAACACAAGAACGGCGACAATGCCAAGGGCGATCTGTTGACCTCGTGGAAGCTTGGCAATCGGCTCCCACAACTGTCGCAGAAACTCCGTCATACAAAACTGCTCCCTGCTCCCTATGGCCTACGCCCGCCGTTCTATTTTTTGCGAGCGCTTCTTTCAGGCGTATCCGAACGAACAACCTGACAACCTGACAACCCAACAACCCAACAATTTACCAACATGGCAATCCAGCAAAACAACAATCAAGTAACATAACGAAACAACAGCAGCCCGGCAACCTGGCAATCGAACAATCGAACAACCGAACAATCATATCTACTCAATAATTCGGGGAAGCTCAATGATTCCTGGTGCAAGAGATTTCTCCCTTCGGTCGAAATGACAGCATCACTTGTCATTCCGAACGAATGCGAGGAATCTCGCTTTATGTCGAGAATCAGCTAATGCCCCTTCTTTTTGAGCAGATACAAACAATCGAGCAATCGAGCAATCGAGCAATCAAACGAACTAACCAGAATCAGAATTGCATTCTCATGACTTCCTTATAGGCCCCGATAACTTTTCCGCGAACTTCGAGGGTCAGGTTCATCGCCGTCCTGGCTTTTTCAGCGGCGATCATCACATCGTGGAGATTTTCGATCCGCCCAAGGACAGCGTCTTGGGTCAGCTTCTGGGATTCTTTATCAAGTCCGTCGACCTCATCGACGGCTCCCTGGATCTTCTCGGCAAACTGGAACCATTGTTCCTTGGCGTTGGTCTGCGAAGGACGAAGTTTGGCGGGAAAATCAGCGAATGGATTTCGATCGAGCACTCTCATTTTTTATCATTACCTCCGTGCGCCGATCCCGAGCGCCGAATTAAACAGGTCTTTGCTTGCGTTGATGCAAGAAACATTTCCTTCGTAAGCGCGGGTGGCGGTAATCATATCCACCATCTCATGGACGATGTTGATATTGGGCATTCGAACGTATCCGTCTTTGTCGGCGTCGGGGTGGTTCGGATCGTAGATCAGCTTGAACGGCGCCTGGTCGGACATGATTGTCGTGACCCTGACCCCGTTTCCGACGACCTGAGGTTTTCTGCGTTCCATGAGTGGAAAAGAAGCCATGGGCTTCCGGGCTTGGAAGATGCACAACTGGCGACGGAAAGGCCCGCCGTCCTCGGTGCGAGTGGTGTTCACGTTCGCAATGTTATTCGATATGACATCCATCCGGAGGCGCTCGGCGGTCAGGCCGGAAGCGGAGACGTCAATAGTATGGAACATTCCCATCAGGCTCTGCCTCCCCTCGTGATAACATCGTTGATATCTGCAAACAGCGCCGCCAGACGGGAACTGGTCACCTGATAAGTCATCGTGTTCTTGGCCAGGTCGCTCATTTCAACATCGATGTCGACATTGTTCTTGTCGTTCCGCATCACGTGCGCGCGATCGGTGATGGTGGTGGGTCTTACATCCATGTAATTGATCTGCTCGATGGGAATGTGGCGGTCATCAAGCCGCTTTCCCACGAGTTCGACCTTCCCGTCAAAGACCTTTGCCATCTCATCTTCGAAAGTGATTATCTGACGTTTGAAGCGGGGGGTGTTCACGTTGGCAATGTTGTTGGCAATGGCCCGATTCCGAAGCGCTGAAACTTCGAGCCCCTTCCCCAGAAGGTTGAACGTCGAGGTCCCGGTGATTTCACTGAACATTGGCGGTCCTCCGGATAAAAGATCCTTCGTAAGCCTGCCATCCGATCGGTATCGTGGAGGCCGATCCGGCGTCCGGAGGGACGGCGGTCGTCGGGCCCGCGGCCGGTTCGGGAATGGCAATCGCGAAGGTGGACCGATTCATTTCGCTTACCGCTTTTACAGGATGAATTTCGCCAAGTCTTGATTTTTCAGAACAGGAGACAGGATCCGCTCGATCATTTCCGCCGTGATCTCCACCTTGCCCTGGATTTGAGCCGGAGCTTTGAAGCTTATCTCGTCGAGAACAAGTTCCATGATTGTGTGAAGCCGCCTTGCCCCGATGTTCTCGGTCGCGACATTCGCATCGAATGCGAATTTCGCGAGAGCATCGATCGCCTTGGGTTGGAAACTGAGTTGGACGTTGTCAACCTCGAGAAGCGCTCCATACTGCTTGACCAGGGCATTCTGCGGTTCGGTCAGGATCCTGCGGAAGTCTTCGATGTTGAGTTTTTCCAGCTCGACACGGACAGGGAAGCGGCCTTGCAGTTCGGGAATCAGATCGGATGGTTTGCTCGTGGTGAAAGCCCCGGCGGCGATGAAAAGGACATGATCGGTTTTGACCATGCCGTATTTCGTAACGACCGTGGAACCTTCAACCAAAGGCAAAAGATCGCGTTGAACCCCTTCGCGTGAAACATCAGGCCCGCCTTTGCTGGCGTAGGAAGCGGCGATCTTGTCGATCTCGTCGAGAAAAATAATTCCGCTTTCCTCAACCAACCGGATCGCTTCACGCTGTAGATCCTCGTGGTCGAGAAGCCGGTTGATCTCCTCGTTAAAGAAGACTTCGCGGGCCTCGCCCACTTTCACCTTCCGGCGTTTGTGGCGGGGAGGGAACATGTTTCCGAGCGCATTCTGGAAACCCTGGAGGTTGATTCCCATTTCTTCCATGCCTGATTGGGAGAATACCTCGACCATCGGGGTCATGTTCTCGGCCACATCGATCTCCACGGTTTTCCCATCCAATTCCCCGGCGATGAGCTTGGCGGAAAATTTCGCACGGGTTTGCGATTCTGAATCAGTGTCCTTACGTTCCATCGGCATTTCGGGCGGTTCGGTTGAGTCTTTTTCATATCCGCTTAATGGATGGCGCGTCTTCGCGGATGGAAGGATGATATCAAGAAGCCGATCGTGGGCTCGCTCTCGGGCTTTAGGGGAGAGTTCATCGAATTTTTTGGCCCGGAGAAGACGGATAGCAACCTCGACCAGGTCGCGAACCATTGAATCCACGTCGCGCCCAACATATCCAACTTCAGTAAATTTGGTCGCTTCGACCTTTACAAAGGGAACGACCGCGATCTGGGCAAGCCGGCGGGCGATCTCGGTTTTTCCAACGCCGGTCGGGCCGATCATGAGAATATTTTTGGGGCGAACATCGTCTTTGAGGGGGCCTTTTATCTGCCGTCGGCGAAAACGATTTCGCAAAGCAACAGCAACGGCTCTTTTGGCCTTGTTCTGGCCGACAATAAATTTGTCGAGTTCGGCCACGGTTTCCTGGGGGGTGGGTTCACCCATGGGTAGACAAATGGTTGCGTCGTTTTTCATCCAGCAAGGGTCTCCACGGAAATTTCCGAATTTGTATAGATACACTGCTCTGAAGCGATCTGCAGAGCGCGGGTGACGATATCTTTCGCATCGAAGCTGGTATTCCGGTAAAGGGCTTTCGCCGCGGCCATTGCAACCGGGCCACCCGAGCCGATGGAACCGATCTTCTCATCGGGCTCGAGGACATCTCCGGCGCCGGACAATATGAGTATCTGCGTGCGGTCGCCGACGATCAACATGGCTTCGAGTCGTCGGAGGGCTCTGTCCATGCGCCAATCTTTGGCCAGGTCGACCGCAGCCTTCTTCAGGTTTCCCGAAGCAGCTTCGATCTTGGCTTCGAACCGCTCGAAAAGGGTCAGAGCATCGGCTGTATTCCCGGCGAAGCCGCCAAGAACCGAGTCATGGAAGAATCTTCGGATCTTCCGGGCACGCGCTTTAACGATCTGATCTCCGAGAGTTACCTGGCCGTCGCCGGCCAGCGCAAGGCAGCCGTCACGTAACACGGCAAGGATGGTCGTTCCGTGGAAGGTCATTTCGGTTTTCCCCCCGCCCTTGGATGCGAGCTCTGGTAAACCTTTCTGAGTCGCTCCTGGCTTAAATGTGTGTAGATCTGGGTGGTCGAAAGACTTGCATGACCGAGCATTT
>MNYA01000288.1 GCA_001872985.1 bacterium CG2_30_54_10
CCGGAGGGCGCAAAGCGCCCGACCGCGGGGGATGAGCCTCGCGAATTCACTTCGCGAGGCGAAGGGGGGCGCGTGCCCCCCTTTTTTGAGAAGTTACGACGAATTGATACCCGCGCTCAAGGGCCTGGATATTCACTTCCAGGAATTCCTTCTTTTTCGCGGGCATGAGGAGAGGAAGCGTTTTGACCATTTCCTCATAAGTAAACAACTTGCTGAACTGTGCGTAAGCTCCGGCCATAACCAGATTCGCAACCCTGGCATTGCCGAGCTCGTCGGCGATCTCACTGGCGGGAATCTCAACAAGACGGATGTCATCGCGAAACTCCTGGCGCTCGATCAGGGATGAGTTGTATATCAACATCCCACCAGCCTTGATCCTTACGTTGAATTTGGCCACGGAAGGCCGGTTCATCGCTATGACCGTATCCGGAACGCTCACCATCGGCGACGCGATCGGATGTTCGGAAATGACGACAGTGCAGTTTGCTGTGCCGCCGCGCATCTCGGGGCCGTAAGATGGAAGCCAGGAAACATTCTTGCCGCAACGCATACCGACCTCGGCAAGGATCTTCCCGAGAAAAAGGACACCTTGCCCGCCAAAACCGGCAAGGATGATCCGTTCTACTTCAGCCGACATATCTCTCCTCCTTGGAGGGCTCGCCCCGTTATCGTCCCGCCACGGGGAAAAGCGCACCGAAAGGGCTCAGGAAAAGGCCCGAACCTGTCCGAACTTGCTACCTGTCCGAACTTGCTCGAACCCGCCCGAATCCCAGCATCCGACGATCCGTAAACCATATTACAATCAAACTTCGATTCAAGCAACCAAGATCACGCTTTTTCTATGCCTGCCGAATCCCGGAGGGTGCCGAGCGGGAAAACCGGAAGCATGTTTTCTGCAAGCCACTTGTGAGCCTCATTTGGGGCTTTTCCCCAGTTGGTCGGGCAAATCGAAACCACCTCGACGAAACTGAACCCTTTGCCGTCCTTTTGAAGCTGGAAGGCATTCTTGATCGCCTTTTTCGCCCTCATCAGGTTCGCCGGCGTGTTCACGGCAACCCGGGTAACATAGGCAGGCGCCTCAAGCGTCGCGATGATCTCGCTGAAACGGATCGGATACCCGCACAACTGCGCGTCTCGGCCGTAAGGAGTCGTCGCGGTCTTCATCCCGACAAGAGTTGTCGGCGCCATCTGGCCACCGGTCATCCCGTAGATCGCGTTGTTGATGAAAACCACCGTGATCTTTTCTCCGCGATTTGCGGCATGGATGATCTCTCCGGTGCCGATCGCGGCAAGGTCACCGTCTCCCTGATAAGTGAATACAATCGAGCCCGGGCGCACACGTTTGATGCCGGTACCGACCGCTGGAGCCCGGCCATGCGCCGCCGATATGAAATCAAAGCCGAAATAATCGAAAGAAAAAACGGAGCAGCCGACCGACGCAACGCCGATAGTCCGATCCGCAACGCCAAGCTCGTCGATACATTCGCCTACCAGCCGATGGACCACGCCATGGTCGCAGCCGGGGCAGTAATGGAAGGGCGTCTTGGTCATGCTATTCGGTCGCGAAAATACTTTTTCCATTCTTCTGACTCCTGAATTCTGACTCCTGAATTCCAGCTTCTTTCAGTCGGGTCGGACAATCTTGTCGACTTCGTTCAGTATCTCGAAATCGGAGGGAACGGTTCCCCCGGTTCGCCCGAAGAAGTAGACTGGCTTCTTGCCGTCGACGGCGAGTTTCACATCCTCGACCATCTGACCGCAGGACATCTCGACGACGAGGAATTGCTTGGTTTTTTGGGAAAGCTCGGCAAGAATCCTTGAGGGAAAGGGCCACAAGCTCTTTGGCCGGAGCATCCCTGCCTTGATGCCGCGTTTGCGGCATTTCTCAACCACGGTTTTCAGGATGCGCGAGATGATTCCGTAGCCAACAAGGATGATTTCGGCGTCATCAACCTTATGGGCCTCGTATGAAAGGTCTTGCAGATCTCCCTGGCTGAACGCCTCGGATACAACCTCATACTTTTGATACAGATGCCAGTTGTGTTCTTCGAGAAGCTCGGCCTCCAGGAAGATGGTCGAAATCAGGTTTCGGCCGCCTTTCCGCGGACCAGGATAACCCAGCGCCCAGGCTTTCTTGTTCGGATCGAAGTCGGTCGGCTCCGGAAGATTCACCGGTTCCATCATCTGGCCGAGGACGCCGTCGAGCAGCAGCAAAACCGGATTCCGGAACCGGTCCGCAAGCTCGAAAGCCCTGATTGTCATATCAGCCATTTCTTGAACCGAGTTCGGAGCCAGCACCAGCGTCCGATAGTCGCCGTGGCCGCCGCCACGAGTCGACTGCCAGTAGTCGGATTGCGCGGGAGAGATGTTCCCAAGACCAGGGCCGCCGCGGACTACGTTCACCAGAACGCATGGAAGCTCGCCGGCGGCAATGTAGCTCAAACCTTCCTGCTTGAGGCTCACTCCGGGACTGCTGCTGGTGGTCATCACGCGAGCCCCGGTCGCGGCGGCCCCGTAGACCATGTTGATCGCCCCGATCTCGCTTTCCGCCTGCAGGAAAACTCCCTCGACCTCGGGCAAACGCCGCGCAAGATAAGCGGGAAGTTCGCTCTGGGGCGTGATCGGATATCCAAAATAATACCGGCAACCTGCCAGTACCGCGGCTTCAGCGATCGCTTCATTTCCCTTCATCAGGATTCTTTCGGCCATCGTCACTTCTCCTTGGTTACGCGAAACACTTCGATCGCGATGTCGGGACAACTTCGTGCGCACATCGCACAACTGGTACACTTTTCTTCATTCAGCATCTTCGCAGGGTGGAAACCCCTTGGCGTCAGGTTCTCAGCCACACCAAGCACCTTAACCGGACATCGCACGATGCAGATGCCGCATCCCTTGCACAGATCTTCGCTAATGACCCACTTGGGCATGCTATCCCTCCAGACGTTCGGGCTCGTTATCATCAAGTCAGGATATGCGAATCCGGCTTTCCAATCAACCCCCCGGTTGACTTGCTCCGGCTTGGATTTTGGGGCAGAAACCAGCTTCAAAAGCCATTCTGAAGCATCCTACAAACCGGGAAATATAAATTTTATTCATCCGTGTAAAACATTGGAATCATGGCCTTTGCCTTGCGAAACCAAGCTTTTGCCCTGCAAAACCAGCGCTTTGCCCTGCGAAAACCCAAGTTGCCAGGGCTTTTCCCAGAAACGCCTGATCGCGAAAACCGGAATTTCTCCCAGCGTCACGAACCTGGATTCCCCTTCTTTCAAGGGCGGCGCAATCTGCTCCCCAAGAGCGTGGGCAAGCCCGGAACTCACGATCGAGAAGGGAATCGGAAGGCCAACCTTCTCGGCAACCATTCGGACTTTTTCATAACCATCCTGAAAAATTTTCAATGTGGTCTCGCCCACCAGATGCGGATTGGGAACAATATGCGTGATTTTCAAAGCCGAGATGTCGGAAAATCGCTTCAGCGAGGCGATTATTTGATCGGCAGAAAGAAACCCCGGACGGAAAGGATTCACGACGCAAAGAACGACTATCTTTCGGCGGGGGGCAAGGTCCGTGAGGCGTGCAAGGGGACGCAATCCGATTTCACCGCCGCCCACATCACAAACGATCGAAACATCGGGACGATCGAAAGCCGACCAGATCCCTGCGGACAAAGCCGGCAAATCACCGTATTGGACACGTTCATCAGGGGTGACCACCTCAACGCCGGCCTCTTCGAGATCTTCACGAACCTTCCGAACCCGAAAAAAGGGGTTTACTATGTCGAGATCGAGAAGAAAAGACTTGCCCGGCCCAAACCGCTTACAGTTACGGATGGCAAGGTTGATGGCCAACTCGGTCTTCCCGGATCCGAGGCCTCCGATCAGAAATGTTACAAGGTCTTGCTCGTCCAGTGGTTCGCGCATGCGGGATTATTTTCCGATGGCGCTTACCAGTTCCTGGAATTTTTCAAAATCGGGAACATCGACCCGCTCCATGATCTCATGCATCACCGTTTCCATGGTCGTTACGATCGCGCCGGCACGGCGCATTTTCTCGAGGGCAACGCGCCAATCAACCTTCCGGCGGGAACTGGTGGCATCAAGCACCACATGGGTGCGGTATCCGCGGGTAAGGGCATCCAGGACGGTCTGACAGACCGAAATATGAGCTTCCATCCCGACAACGACCAGGGTGTTGGTGTTCATCGCTTCAAGACGAAGCGTCAGATCTTCGTTTCCGAAGCAACTGTAACGATTCCTTTTGATCGGCTCCAGACGCGGAACCAGGCATTTTATCTCCTCGATCCCACCTCCGAATGTTTGGGGGGCCAGCTCGGTGAGAAGAATCGGAAGGCCCACCAAACCAGCGAAGGAGACAAGCGTCTTGATGTTGTTGATCATGTGTTCCTTGGCATAGATTGGTTTGATGCATCTTTTCTGCACGTCGCAGATCAAAAGGACGGTTCCTTCACGGGTCAAAATGTCCGGATGTCGCATTGTTGAGTGTCTCCTCGCCGATTATAGGATCAAGGAATAATCTTTTCCAAAATTGTTGTCCCAAAGCATTTCAGCTTTTTCGCCGGTTCCTCGCTGTATATGGAAGCAATATTTGACCTCCGCGCCTTTGGGAGCCCAAATCAGGCAATGGAAGCGCCGCGGCACTGGAATAGTCTTCATGACCAGGCTTCGGCCTTTTTCATACAATGGATCGTTTGCCCGATAAAGGGAATGGATCACCGAAAACTCGCTTCCCCAATCGATGCCATCGACCTCCATTTCGGTATCCTGGGGATACTGCCAACCTCCAAGGCTCCAGTGAAGGCGGGCGTGGATGACGGCTCCGGAGTGATCGATGAACTCGAACTGGTGCGGGGCAATATAGTGCGTAAAGGTGCGGCTGACGCGCTCTCCGCCCGAAAGGTGGGATGCCTGGAAAAAGTAATGAAAAAGGTATTGGTCCTTTCCTTCGAAATGGGTCGGAAGGCGGACAATCCAGGTGCGCCGAAGAGGGACGGTTCCCCATTCGGGCATCATGGTTGAGGACTGAGTTCGGGTCCAGTCGGCGGGAAGGTTCAGGGCGCCCAGCGTCATGTTAAAAGTGACCTTCTCGATCTCGTCTTCTTGGTCGACCCACTCTTTCTTGATGTAGGTGAAACCCTCGAAAGGCCTTGTGAGAGGAGCTTCAATGGAAGCTCCTCCAGCGGAATCACCGCTCTTGGTGGTGACAGGCGAACCCTCTGCGAGAACCGGCATTGCGGGCGCCTCTTCAAGGGTCGTTGGGTTCAAATCGTGCTTTTTGTGTGTATCTGCCATGAGTCTTGATTGATGTGGGGTTCGTGGAAGTATAGCACAACCAACCTGCATGACCAAGAAAAACCGCACAGAAAAACCGCACGGTTCTACATTATCTACTCAATAATTCGGGGAAACTCAATGATTCACGGCGCAAGAGACTCCTCCCTTCGGTCGAAATGACAGCATCGTTCGTCATTCCGAACGAATCTGAGGAATCTCGCTTTATTTTGAGAATCAGCCAGGCCCTTGCCGAAAAGGTTTGTTTTCAACAGGTGGGGCACATCTGCGTCACGCTTAACCGCGTTCAACGCGCATGTACCATCGCGAGGCGAGAAAGTCGCCAAGGCTTTTCGGCGAGGGTACAGCCAAGACTCCTTCTTTTTGGGCAGATACGTTCTACAACGGTCTTTCTGCCTTTCGGCTTCCGATCAGTTTTTCAAAGATTTTTTGGCGGCGACTATGTCTCGGATCATGACCTCTGAATCTTTGGCCAGTTTTCCACCGGGATCGAGGGCGATCACCTTGTTAAACACCTCCATGGCGCGGTCGAAGGAGTCTACGTGGCCGGCAAGACCTTTATCGGTAAGCGCGAGACCCATGTGGTAAAAATACTTCGGTTCCTTGTCGTTCAGGTTGATCGCTGTCTGGAACTTTTCAACCGCTTGATCGAGCAAACCCTTCTTATACATCTCATAGCCTTCGTTGTGAAGAACCTCAGATGGTTTGAGAGGGACGGAAGACGTCCCGGTGGCCCCGCCGCTCAGATTCGCAGCAATGGAAGCGGCTTCCTGACGGGCCTGCTCCGCACGCGCAGCTGCCTCCTCGGCTTCCCTTTCACGTTTGAGGGCAGCTTGCCGTGCCTGATTTTCGGCTTCTTTCCGATCGAGCTCGGCAAAAACCGCCCGAAGTTTCTCTTGGTATGCGTTTTCACCAGTCCGAAGCGGTTCAAGGGTCTTCTGGGAATCGTCCAACAAGCCGCTCAGGAAAAATATCACTCCAAGAAAATAGCGGGCTTCGGGGTCTTTGGCGTTCGCATCGACCTTCGGCTGAAAAAACTCCATTCCTTTCCGGAGCAGCCCTCGGTCATCAAGGGCTGCAAGCGATCGGTCTTTCAACGCAATCTCGAAGTATTTCTCAAGCGCCTCGTTCAAGCCTGCGGAAGCCCAGAGATCGAAAACCTCACGAAGCGGGCCCTCGTTCCCGATGAGCTTTTCGAGTTGGGCGCCGCTCGTGGCCTCAACCGAAGGTTTGCCCAAATTGTCGATCGACGAGAAATCCTGGTCTTTGTCACCGGGTTTTGGTATTTCAGGTTGAGCGACTTTACCTTCCGGAACGACCAACCCGTATTCGCGCAGACGGGTGCCGGAGCCCAGAAGAGTAAGGGTTTCGTAGACGACCAGATCGCCCTCTTTTTTACCCGGAGGCTGAGCTTCAGTTCCAAGGAGCTTCGCCAGCGACTGAACGCGGGCATGGCCGGGAGCCTGCCGCTGAACTTCAGACAAAAGCTTCCGAGCTTTGTCGGTCTGCTTTAGATCGGCGTAAACTTGTACAAGCCAGATTTTGGCGTCAAAATTCCGGGAGTCGATAAGCAGAACATTCTCGAACTCGATCGAGGCTCCCATCAGATCGCCCTTCTCGTAAGCTTTTTTCCCGTTGTCCAGGAAATCGGTGACATCGGTATCATCCTGAGCCATGGCTGGCGCCGGGACCGCGAAGACGGCGAAGACCGCGAACACCCCGAAGGCCGCGAAAGCCGCGAAAGCCGCGAATGCGGGGAAAACGGCGAAAAACAAGCCAATGGCCGACCCGGGCGGAGAAAACCTCAAAAGGAAACCTCCGCACCAAGAACTGCCATTTTGAGCTGAACGCGTGCCTGCGTCGGAAAGACGTGTAGCTGATCGTCGGTGTAGTTGATTCCACCGGCAGCAATCATTTCGAGGTAACCATCTCCATCGAGGTCGGCGAAAGTTAGCGGAGCAATGGACTTCCCGATGAATTTCGGATAGCCATCCAGGACGGCTCCATCCGGAGACAACGCTTGGATATAACCCGCTTCCTTGCCGATTCCTTCAGGGTTCCAGGCTGTGTAGACCACCTCGAGTTTCCCGTCACCATTTAGATCGACGACCTGCGGTGTATTGTAGATCGAATGCTTCGTCTTGAATGGCCACCCGGGAAGAGCTTTGCCTTTTTCATCGCAGACCATCACGGTTCCGTCTGCCTGCCCGATTATGAACTCGTCTTTTCCGTCACCATTGAGATCGGCAACCCGAGGGGCTGTATGCGATCCATCGGTCAGCGGGAATTCGCTGCGAACCTCTCCGGAAAGCTTCCAGATGAAGAATTTCTTTTCGGGAGTGGTGGTGTATATTTCCTTGATTCCATCGCCGTTCAGGTCAGCGGTTCCAACGTCGAAAGGCCAGGTGAGGTTGGGAACAGTCGCCTGCGGCCATCCTTTACTGCTCTGGCCGGACAGTTTCATGACGTAAACCTTCCCGTTATCGTCTTTCGAAAGGATCTCTTTGTTTCCGTCGCCATCAAGGTCAGCGGTCACTACCTTGCCTGAGACTGCGGCCGTAACCGGGATTTCCCAGATCAGACGGCCGTCTTTGTCGACACGGTTAACCATCCCGGATTTGCCCCCTGTAAGGCCGGTTCCGACAAAGATGTTGAAATTCCCGCCCCCATCGACATCTGAAACTTCGGGGGAGGAAAGTCTGTCCTTGCCATTCAGTTGTAGGCTCCATTTTTCTCTGCCATTTTTAGCGACGCAGTAAATTTTGCCGTTCATCGGAATCGTCAGAACATCGGACTCCCCGTCGTTGTCGATATCGACAACGTTCACATCCGAAAGAATCGGGGAATTGACCTTTTTTGGCCAATTGGGGGGGCGCAGGATCTCGGTTCCCTTTGCCGAAAAAACATGGATCTGGCCATCTGTTGCGCCGAAAATGATGTCACGTTTTCCGTCTCCGTCAATGTCGTCGAACACTTTGGGTTGCCCGTAGATGTCTCCGGTGACCTTGGCGGAAAATCCTTTGAATTGAGGGCCGTTGTCAATCTGGGCTTCCGCTGGGAGCGACAAACCCAGCGCCAGAAGGAATGAAGCCAGAAGGGCTGAAAAAACTGAGGCCAACCTGGTGGATGTTTTCACTCAATGCTCCTTTCTCCGAGGCGGATGTCCCAGAAGCGAACATCGCTACGCCACTGCTTTAACTACTCTTAAATACGAGCTGACGCGAGGGTTCTTGGCAGAAAAAACTTCCTCCTTCGGTCGAAACGACAGCTATGCCTGAGAAGACACCCGCTGTCCTCAGCATAGCAACTTCTGATAGGGCTGTGGGAAATCGGAAAAAGCCCTTCAGCGCGACTAACAAGTAAGCCATCGTTTGTCATTCCGAACGAATGTGAGGAATCTCGCTTTATGTTGAGAACCAGCTAATGCCCCTTCTTTTTGAGCAGATACCTAAATTCGTAAGAGTTTAGCGGTTTGAAAAAATGGAGAACGAAGGAATTTAGGAGAAGTGGAGACAGAGAAAATGATGAATGATGAATGATGAATTTTCCCAAACAGGTAAACTCTTGATTTTTTTCCTTCCGCTCCAGATCTGCGTTAATCCGCGTTTATCTGCGGCAAAAAAATCCTTTCCTTTTTTCTGTTTTTTCGTTTCCTTTGATTTTTCGCCTTTCTTCTTTCATACCGCTAAACTCTTAACTCGTTAATGCAGGTGTTGATATGAAACACGTCCGTATGCTCGCCGATCGCCCAAAGCGTTCCGCCGTTTTCCACGAAACTCATGATGGTTTGTCGTTCACTCGCATCAAAAGCCAAGGTTGGACATTTGACGATCAGAATTTCAATTCCATTCAATAATTCCGGCGAGATTTTTTCAATTTTGCGGGCAGTCTGTATTAGAAAGGGTTCCGAACTGTTTCGGACCACGCTTATCGTGACTGAAACGATAGACTCGATGTAAGAAAGCCAGGCGCTGTAATTATTTTCAGCCAGCGTCGGCAAACTGCGCTCTTCAGGTTTGATCGCGGTGGGTTCCCACTTTGAATGGCTTTCGTCTATCAAAACCTTTATTGGTTTGCCGGGAATGTCACCGAAAGGGACGCAGTTTAGCGCTATGACCAACCTGCAAAAAATCACCCAGATCCAGGGGAAACTCTCACGAACCTCCGAGTTAGCCGTGATCGGGGCCGGGTCCGCGCCATCGGGAAAAAAAGCAATGGGGGCAAGCGAAATCACCAACCCAATTCCCCAAAATAAATGCCAGCCGGCCGTAACCAGATATGGGTTCCATAATCCCAGGAGGAGCGCCATTCCCAACCATCTGATAACCGCATAGATAATTATCAGGGGGCTTGCGGCAAAAAGGGCGCGGCACGCAGTATGAAACCCTGACTGAATCAGGCAAAGGCAAAAGTAGATAAACAGCAGAATGAGGATACAGAAAGAAGCGGTCTTTGATGGATCGCATGCAACCGTATTGCCGAGGATCCGAAAATGATGCCAACTCGTGCCAAATCCGATTGCGAAGGCGTTTTCAAAGACAACTGCGATTCCGTGGATGACGAAACCCTCTAGTACTGGACGAAATTGCGGATTACTTTCACGAGGGTTTCGACCCGAGCGTGAGTGTTGGTCTCTGGAATTTCTCCGACCACGACAACCTGCCAGACATCGTAGAATCCGATCAGGACTTGATTTTTGTAATAGGGAATTCCGAACATCTCTTTGAATGAATTAGGTATGACGTAAGGCTTTACCAGCTCGACCCTGTATCTGCCGTCGCCGAACTCGACGTTGTATTCCTTGTCGATGCGTTCTTTGGTGAATTTTCCTGGATAATCGAGGCGGGCATTTCCAAGGCGGTACTGGTTCAAAATATTGATCAGAACTTTTTCAACGCCGGCCTGGGCAAAGTTTCTGGCCTTGATCCGGTGGGCCTCCTTGTAGATCATATCCGTCGTCAAACGCGATACGAACCAATAAGAGATCCCGAAAATTCCGAGGATCAGGAGCATGATGAATGCATAAAAGGCGATGAAACCCGAGCGTTTGTGTCCTTTGTCACGTTTGTCAAGGAAGCTTTTTTCCATAGGTTAACCCCGGTCATTCCATGGGAATCAGTTTTACGCAGATCAGATCGGTATCGAGGTGAACCGCGAAGGCCAGGTCTTCCTTGATCTTCGGATCGTCTTCATCAATTATTCTCATCTGTACCCCGACCTCGTAGATATCTTGAGTGTTGACTAAAAAGTGGAGTTCCTCGACCTTGTCGGAGATAACGATCCGCATTTTGGTTCCGTTGGGGTCGGTGGCTTCTCTTAGCAGGGCTCCGTTTTCAAGGAAAATACGGATGTTGGTTTTCTCGGCCGGACGGGTGAAAATAGCGTGGTAGAAAGTGATCTCCTCGCCTCCATTTTCGATATTTTTGTCCTTGTCGTAAATCTTAACCAGGTTTGGAAACAGATCCCCGATCTTTTCACCCTGAAACCAGAGATTATCTTTCTTATCCTGGATCACGATCGGGTTTACCTTCTTGATGTCGGTGAAAACCTGTTTCATGGCCAACTGCACTTTCTGGTTGAACTCCATGTGCTTCTGTCCCCAGCGCCATGTAGTCAGGTTGCCCCTGTAGACCACCACGATTATCAGCCCGATCAATGCAGCAATGACCGTCGAGACGGCGAGCTCGATGAGCGTGAAACCGGATTTTCTCGAAATGTTTTTCACTTTTTCAGAATTTCACCGAGGTCTTGAGATTGAATGAGTTGGTGTTGGCCCTGTATGTGACCAGCCGCGCAGTTCGTGGAAATTGGTTTTCGACCCACCCCAGCAGTACAGTTATTTGAATGAGGTTGGTTTCAGCATCTCCTGTCCCTAATATTGTATGACCTGGGGCCCGCTCGATGACAAGAGTTCCCGATGCATGATATTTGGTTGCGAAGAACTTCGGAAGATTGAACTGCGGGTAGGCGTCATTTGGAATGTCGATTGTTTTAGGAATGTTGTCCCAGAGAAACGAATCGCTTTTCGCTCTGTCGAGAATGTTTTGGGCGGATATCGTAGCCTCGAGGATCAGACCACCCTTCGTGACTGTCCGTGAGCCGGTAAGAAAAAGCGCCATGACGGGCACGACGCCTATTCCGACGATCAAAAGGGCAAGCATGGCCTCTACGAGCGTAAAACCCATTTTCTCGTAAAGGGCGTGACAGGGGTGACAGGCGCGGTGGGCGCGATGGACGTTTCTGAACGCGCTACCCATCGAGCCGGGGGCGCAGTTTCCCCACCGTGAGGATCGGGATCCGGGTTCAGTAGCCATTACGTTTGCGGTCTTCAACTTCCGGAGAAACATAATTTTTCTCGTTCTCCTCGAAGGTCTCAAGGTATTCGATTCCTTCTTTTGCATTTTGAGCGGCCGGCGAGTTCGGATATTTTTCAACAATTCGCTGGAAAGCTTTCAGCGCAAGCTGATTCGATTTATTGCGGAAATGGATCTCGGCAATGCAGTATTCCGCAACGCTCGCCTCTTCAGTCTCGGGAAACTGAGTGAGTATCTCCTCGAACATTTTCATCGCATCCCCATAGCTGCCAGTTTCCATCAGCTCAACACCCTGCGTGTATTTCCGGTCGAAATCACCGCGCATCTTCGGGCCGGCTTGCGGCCCGACGCCGATAGTTCTCTTCTTTTTCCCGAAACCTTCATCGGGAGATCGTATGAACGCCGCATCCACAATCGACAAACCGCGGTTCGGGAGAACTTCGACCTGTCCGACCGATCTGTCAGTGGTACCAGCGGTTTTGCCAGGCGAGGTCGGAGATTGGGACAATGTCCGTTCCTGGGTTTGGTTGCAGCCGCACCCTGGAGCAAAAGCGACAACGCAAAGGAGACCTGACAACAGGCAGGTCCGAATGATCTTCCTGGGCACGGCGATCTTAGTCCTCCTGATTGACAATAGCACTCTCAAAAAAGCATCGCAAGCTCGCAGATGTGACCTTTGAATGATACAGCCCCCCAACGTGGCAGGGGCTTCCAAACACCGCCGCGGAGGCTCTCATGCCTTCCCACTTTTCGGGTATCCAAACACAGCCAGAGTTGTTAACAACCTTTACATCCTTCGACGGTCACACCCTAAGGACGTAGAAAACACTGGCTTGAAACCGCAGACACAGAGACCTGCTTGCTAACGAGCCACTGCAGGTGTCAAGACCTCCTCCCCGAGGTGTGACTTGAGCCCAATTTTTTGCGCCATCAGCACAGGTGAGCGGATATCACTTTTGCAATGCCTTCGACCAGATGTTTGATCTCTCTCTCGTCGGGGCCCTCCGCCATCACTCGCACCAGATTTTCGGTTCCAGAGGGCCGAACGAGCAAACGCCCGCGGCCGGACAATCGGCGTTCGGTGCTGCGGATTTCATCGACAATCTGAGGCACGGTCTCGAAATTCTTGTTTTTGACCCGAATGTTTACGAGAACTTGAGGAAACTTCGCCATCACTTCGCTCAATTCCTTCAAGGTCGAACCTGAACCCCTCATGATCTTCAGCAGAAAGCAAGCGGTCAAAAGGCCGTCTCCGGTGGTCGAATAATCGGACAAAATGATATGCCCTGATTGTTCTCCGCCAATCACTGTCTGGGTTTTGAGCATTTCTTCGAGGACGAACCGATCGCCGACCCGGGTTTTGAAAACCTTGATATCATGGCTTTTCATCGCAAGGTCGAGGCCCATATTGCTCATGACGGTCGTTACCAGCGCATTGCCCGGAAGTTTTTCCTGCTGTTTCAGGAAGCGTGCGGCGATGGCAAGAATGAAATCCCCATCGATCACATCGCCGTTGGTAGTCATTGCGATTACGCGATCTGCATCTCCGTCGAACGCGAAACCAACGTCGAAATGCTCGCGGGTCATGACTTGCGAAATCGCTCGAAGGCTGGTGGAACCGACTTTTTCGTTGATGTTGGTGCCATTCGGATTGATTCCGATGGCATCAACGCTGAATCCAAGGTCCGAGAAAAACTTGGGCGCCCAGGGAGCCAAGGCCCCATTCGAGCAGTCGATCGCAACCTTCAGCCGACGTGTCGCGGGCGCCTCTCCAAGTACTTTCGCGAGGTGGCTCAGCCAAAAGGCAACAGAGGAATTGTCATTGGTGATCCGGCCAACATCCTTTCCGTGCGGTAGTTCGATCTTGTTGTTCCCGATGAGATCCGCTTCAATAGCGTCTTCGATGGCATCCGAAATCTTGAATCCATCAGGGCCGAAGATTTTGACTCCGTTGTCCTGATAGGGGTTGTGGGACGCGCTGATCACAACCCCTCCCATTCCCTGAAGTTCACGTGTGACGAACGCCACCGCAGGTGTTGGAACGACCCCAAGCAGCCTGGCTTCAGCTCCAACCGATGCGACCCCGGCCGCAACGGCGTGTTCGAGGAAGTCGCCGGACAATCTCGTATCCTTGCCGATGAACATCGGACGACCGTGTTTTTTATGGTTCAGAAGAAGATGCCGGGTGGCCAACTGAGCGATTTTATAGACGGTCTCGCCCGTTAGCGGATAATGGTTGGCGACACCCCTCACTCCATCGGTTCCAAAGAGTTTTCCCATTGCCTAGACTCCTTAAGGGACGGAAAATGCTACATGACATAGTATATCACACCCACTCCGTGTTTACCCGTTCTTGATTTATCCCGGTTATTGAGATGACGTGCAAATCCGATCTCGATTGCTTCATTTATCCTTGGTTTTTCTTGTCATCCTGGTATAAATCAAAAATTTCATAGTTGAGAAGCGTTGTTCCTGTGGCCGAGACGCGGTATATTGTTGCCGGTATCCATGCGTAACTTTTTCTCCGGATTTTTTGCCGAACATTCGGAGAAGGGGGTTGTATTGTCTGTGGTTGGCCGGGAAAAATGATCGGAAGCTTGTTTAACCTGATTCGCGAGGCGGTAATTTTGCTTCTGCATAATTTCATCACTTGGTTTAGCTTCAACAACGAAATCGAGTCCATGGTCGATACGCTCACCCATAAGCTCGACGAACCGGAGCAGAAAATAGGAACCCGTTTGTTCTCACACCCCGGCGGCTTCATCAAGGATCTGGGAAAGCGGCGCATGAACATCGCCCAGGCTTATATCAAGATTACCCGGGATCATTCCCCCAAAGATGCGGATGAACGGTTGACCGCCCTGAAGATGCTCATCGAACAGTCGCTTCATTCAAAGACTTTAAACATGCCGCTCAATACCGCCCGCGTTCAGATCAACCTGATGAAGGAAGCCGTCAAGGCTCAAGGTGAAAAACGCCGTCAGATGGAAGCAATCGCCGATTTTGGAATGGCTTCCTTCGGCCAGGAAACCGTGATTCGCAGCTTCCTGAACAAATTTCACATGATCGAAGTTCCTGAAGAAGACAAGCAGCTTAAAGACCTCGACCTTGGATGGGACGATCATGTCCATGATTTCCTATCGGAGGGAAGGAAGACGCCGACACAGGTTCTGCTCGATGCCTTCGTCAAAGGGATTTCCCGCCTTACCCTGGTCTACTCCAATATCGATGAGCCCCTGGTCATTCATGAGGCCATTACCGCCGGCCAACTACTTGGAATCAAGGTTCAGATCGGAATCGAGTTCAGCGTTGGAAAGGGCGGCAACCGGCGTCATTACATGTACGTCCCTCCTAACATGGGTGACAGCCAGTCTTTTTTCACATTTTTCGCCGACCGCCATGAAGTATTCGCTTCATTCCTCCAAGGATTGAAAACGAACGACGAGAACCGCCGCAGCTCGATGGCTACCGCCCTCGAAAGGTTCAATACGATTGCCCGACTCAAACTCAATGACGGCTACTCGCCTCAAAGTCCGTGCTGGCTTCCTCCCGTCACCACCGCGGAGCTTGATAAAATTGTCATCTGCGGCCAGACCAACCGGGTTCACCTCGGCGAGGTTCTTTACTCCAAGATGAGAGAAATTTTCCACAATCGCGTTCTCGAGCTGAAAGCCCAGGTCAGCGCCGCTCAAGACCGCTTTCAGCGCGGTGTCTACAGCGAGTGGGAGATGAAAAACCTTCTATCCCAATATCAGAGCGTTAGGGAGCAGTATGAAACGATGAACCCTTGGGGCCTTTTTTCCCAATTCATCGAGATCGGGGAAGTCGGCGACTACGACAGCGATTTCACCAGCGAAGCCCCCCTCCTTGACCAGCTCATTGCCCAAGGAGGAAGGGTAGTTTGGGTTCACCCTCTCGAGATCGGTCTCAAGGAGGCCATGCTCAACCTGCTCGGCAACGCCTCTCGGGTATCCGATCTCGAAACGCTGAATCTTCGAGACAGCGCCCACCGGAATCCCAACGATCTGATAATCCTCAATAAACTCGTTTACCTCCTCAACAACGGAACCCCAGAGGATCTTCTCCGCTTTTTCGAGCAGAACGGAATCCCGGAAGCCACTCCAGAGCTGATTCAGAAAGCTCTCGATCAGATACGCGGCCGCGGAATGGTGCCGGTCTGCGGAAGCGATTCGACTGGACGAGACCCGGACATCCCAGGAATGGGGTTTATAAAGGTCGCAAGTATTCCCGCATCGATCAGATGCTCGTTCATCGAGTCCCATTACAAACTCGCCCGACCGATCGGCCAACTGGTGATCACCAAAGGGAAGAACCCTCCTGATAAGTCCGCGGAAGATGAAGGTTACCAAGTCATCTGCATGGGAAAAATCGGAAAGCCGATCCGAAACATGGTCGGGGACGAACCCGAGTCCGGTCTGGTCGGCCTGGACAGTTTCTGGGCTTACCTCAACCCGGGTGTCAAGAGCTTCCTTCGCATCGCCGCCGGCCTCGCGGTAGCCTTCTCCTGGATGAATTACCAGTTCGCGCTAGTCATGGGCCTGACTTTCGCCGGCCTTTGGTTCGCCATAACCGGCCTGCGAAACCTATTCGTAGACCTCATCGCCGCCTCAGGGAGTGATTTTAAATCATGGACGCTTCGCAACGTGAACTGGGACAACCTGAGTCAATCCCTCTTCTGGACAGGCTTCAGCGTACCGATACTCGGTATGGTCAAGCTGGTCTTCGACGAACGATGGCCCCTTGAAAAGAGTGGATTTGTCTTTGAAATGGTGAAATTCCTTTTTCTTTGCGTTGCAAACGGAATTTACATTTCCACCCATAACCGAATCCGCAATTTCGATCGGCGGGTGATAAGGGCCAACTTTTTTCGAACATTGCTCGCATGGCCTTTTGCGACGATTTTATCCCCGATCGGAAACATCATTGGAATCCCAAGTATCGTCCAGGCAAAATTTTGGTCGGATGTCGTCGCCGGAATAATCGAAGGGTCAGGGAAATTCAATCAGAGGTTCGTTCTGCGGCAACGCGATCTGGGAGAACTTCTTCCCAAGCTGAACTCGATCGACCGCGAAACACGTCTGACAGCCATGCTCGACATTCTCTATATCTGGGGACGGCAGCCTCGCGGAAAAACTTGTCTACGCCGGCTGTTGCTTCAGATTCAATCCATTCACGATTGGTTTCGGGGAACGGAAACCCCTGAAGAAGAGCGAAAAGCCCGGGTAGAAACTTTCCACGCTTACTATTTGAAGCTGAAAGGGCAGTTCGACGACCCCGGATGTCTGGTCACCCTTTCGGAGTTTATTCTAAAAAACTTCAAAGGCCGTGAAGCCGTGATTCTTACCGACCTCGTCGGCACGCGACTAGAGGGCTTCCGGCATTGGTTGTCTGAACTTCGGAAGCACTTTCCTGCTTGATAAGTGAGTGTCAATCCCGCGGAAGAAGCCAGAGTGAACGTCGGCTGAGGCATATCTTAACTTCGGCGCCTGCGGGCAGCTCGTCATGACAGGTGCGCCTCTTCAGCACCTCAGACTCAATCACCGGAGCCAGTGCCGCAACCTCGACCTCGAATTGAAAACTCGAGAACTGTTCCCGCCTGCGACGGATCACGCCACGCATCGCATTGCAGTCGCCGGCATCGCAAGTCGTCCAGTCGATGGGCAAAGGGTCGATCTTCACTTCCTCGGGGCGGATGCCTGCCCAGACCCGCTGTTTTACTGCCATCGGTCTGGAGGGATGCCCCTTCATTCGCAGGACTCCGATTGAAACCAGCGCCTCTTCACCGTCCGGGCTGATTTCCTCGACAATACCCTCAAAAATGTTCCGGGTCATCAGAAATCGCGCAGCCTCGATCGTCTGGGGCCTGTGATACAACCCATCTCTTGAATCAACCTGATGGAGGCGGCCGGCGAGCATCACCCCGATGCTATCGCCCAGGAAAAAAGCCTCGCGATGGTCGTGGGTAACATGAAACATCGTTACCCCTAGCGATTCCCTGATCTGGAGAAGTTTTTTCAGAAGTTCAACTTTGAGATATTCATCAATCGCCGAGAAAGGCTCATCGAGGAACAGGACTTTCGGATTGACGATCAGAGCCCTGGCGATCGCAACACGCTGACGCTCTCCTCCGCTCAAAGAGATCACATCGGGCCGGTCGACCAAGTGCCTGATATCGAGAAGATCCACTGTTTCGGTAACCCGCTTTTCCCGGTCAAGCTTACTCGTTCCGCGGGCGCGGGCTCCGAAAAGGAGGTTATCGCGAACGCTAAGGTGGGGAAAAAGGCAACAATCCTGGGGAATATAGGCCACATACCGTTCTTCAGGCGGAAGCTCCGTTACCTCGACCCCGTCGATCTCGACACTGCCGGTGGAAACATGATGCAGCCCCATCAGGGTCTCGATTAAAACAGTTTTGCCTGCACCCGATGGGCCGAGGAGAACGAAATACTCCCCATTGCGGATGTCGAGGGAAACCCCAGTCACACTGAACCCGCCAACCCTG
>MNYA01000425.1 GCA_001872985.1 bacterium CG2_30_54_10
TCGCGAGGCGAAGGGGGGCGCGTGCCCCCCTTTTTTGAGAAGTTACACCGGCGGTAGCAAGACCCTAGCCGAAAAGCCCCGGCGTCCTACTCGTCTTGAAATGAAACATGAGTGTAGAAGGTGATCGCGCTTGGCGCCAATTTGCCTGACCTGCCAAAAAAGTACCTTTTCGGCTAGGGTCTAGCTTGGGGCGATCGCCGGAGTTCCCAATGCGTCGATTCAAGTAAACCTGTGATTAACAAGCAATGAGTGATACCCTGGTGTGTGATCTCCGGCAAAACTTCGATCGAACGAAGGGGAAATCCGAAAACATGATGACTTCAGGCAGAACAAAAATGCAAAATTCAGCATGGGCGCCGCATTGCGGGCGCCTTCGTCTTACGATTAGCGTTATCTCGCTATTGCTTTTTGCGGTTTCCGCTCATGCGATCGAGCATTCCGATGTGTTCGACACGCATCCGGATCCGCATCTGCTTGCAGCAGTAAAGCGGGCTTTTGGAGATTCCGCGGCGTTCAGGGCAACAGGACTTTTCGATTGTATGGGTTATTCCCCGAGCCAGGTGACTCAGATGGCCGAAGTCACTCCAAGGCCTGCCGAAGTAACGGTCGAGGCTTCTCCCGCCGATCCTGCCCACGGGACTTTTCATCGTCTGGCAGTCAGATGCCAAAAGGTCCGTTATTACAATATGATTATCGACCACGCGGTATTCGAGTTTTCTGAAATCGAGCTCGATCCAAACGCTTTGGCCGAAGACCGCCTTGTATTCAGGAGAACGAAAAATGTTCGGGTCGAAACTTTCGTTTCAGCGGCGGACCTGTTGAAAATATTCGAGCTCGTTGCGCGGGCAAGGCGGCTATCCAACCTGAAAATGGAAATCGACGAACACGCTGCAAATTTGAAAGGCGAGGTCAAGCAAGGCTTCATAACGGTACGGTTTTCGTTGTCCGGAACTCCCCAAATCACAGGGATTCGCCAAATCCACTTCCATTGCAGGTCTTTGGTTTTGAATGGGCTGAAAATGCCCCAGGGCGTGATCCGGGGAATCTTCTCCAGCATCAATCCCGTGTTTGACGCAAACCAGACGTGGCTTAATCTCGAACTCGAAAAAATCGTTCTCCAAAAAGGGTTCGTCCGGACATGGGCTTGGATTAAACCGCCTGCGACGACGGTCCCGCGAAAACAGATTACAGGCAAAATTGGCGAGAAAGGCGAGCTCGGTAATGTGAGCGAGACTGGCAAGAGGGACGAGATCAGCAATACAGGCAAGATGATCGGGACTGGCAAGATAGGCGAGACCGGCAAAATTGGCAAGATATACGAGACTGGCAAAATCGGCAAGATAGGCGAGACCGGCAATATCGGCAAGATAGGCGAGACCGGCAAAATTGGCAAGATATGCGAGACTGGCAAAATTGGCAAGATATGCGAGACTGGCAAAATCGGCAAGATAGGCGAGACCGGCAATATCGGCAAGATAGGCGGGACCGGCAAAATCGGCAAGATGCGCGAAACCGGCAAGACGGGCAATTACGTCGAGGCCGGCAATTCCGGCAAAAAATGAACTACTGATGCCAACAAACCGCCGTCTGAATAGAATTGCTTCATCCATTCACCGGCGGCAGATGGATGTACTTCTCGCCTTGGAAGGAGTCCACGACCCGCACAATCTCTCGGCTATTCTCAGGACGGCTGATGCCACCGGAATTCCCCGCATAATTTGGCAACCCGAAAGCGAGAATCCCGAGCCGCCTAACCATGAAATTGCCATGGGAACCGAGCGCTGGGTCGCCATGGAAATCGTTTCCGACCTGAAACAGCGCCTGATCGCCCTCAAAAAAGAAGGCTTTGCGATTGCCGCAACCCATCTCGGGAAAACATCGGTCGATTTCCGCAGCGTTGATTGGACCCGGCCCTGGATCGTGGTTCTAGGCAACGAGCATCGGGGCTGCACTGAAGGTGTTCTCGAGATCACCGACACGAATGTCACACTTCCAATGTTGGGGTTCGTTCAGAGTCTCAATGTTTCCGTTGCGGGTGCTGTTCTGATGTATGAAATCCAGCGCCAACGCGAGATCGCCGGGTTTTTCTCAAGAACACAGCCTCCTGAAATCGTTCATAATTTGTTCGTCGCATGGAAACTCGAAATGCAAGGGATCAGCGAGGCCGATCTTCTTGCATTGCCCGGCAGTCTCCCAATTGATGATCCCACACCCCACAAAGATGGACGGCAGCGCGGAAAACGCCCGAAGAAAGCTCCCGCGAGGGATTGACTCCCTAACGAAAACCGCCTTTATTTTCGAATTTGAGTAAATAAATTCCCGAACCTTTCCGAATAGTCAACCACAGAAAGACTGCTTGGAGCATGGGAATGATCGAATATATGGAAACATTTAAAGACTGGCTCAAAGATTTCTTCAAAGCTCTGATTTTTTTCTTCATTTTGCAGACCTATGTCGTACAGGGGTTTGTAATTGAGGGCGCCTGCATGGAGCCACAATTGCATACCGCGGAAAAGATCATGGTCAATAAGTTCGTGTACCACCTATGGACCCCTGTTGTCGGGGAGGTTATCGTTTTTTCGTTTCCGCTTGACCCCAGAAAGGATTTCATAAAGAGAGTTATCGGGAAATCCGGAGATCTGCTTGAAATCAAAAACGGCTTCCTTTACAGGAATGACCGTCGTGTAGCCGAATCCTTCGTAAAGGAATATGTCTTCGGAAGTTACGGGCCCTTAAGGGTTCCTGCCGGAAAGGTCTGCGTCATGGGTGACAACAGAAACAATTCACACGATAGCCGCGCCTGGGGTTTCCTGGATATCAGCCAGGTCAAAGGCCGGGCGGAGTTCAAATTCTGGCCTCCATGGTCTCTGGGACTGATCCAGTCGATATCCGAATGAGGGATTTGACATGTTTCCCCTCGTTTGATTATATTTGGCAAGGGAAAATGATGCTCGTGACCACGCGATTTCTCGCAAAAAGTTTTCAGTGCCCGGTCTGCGCCGGCCCCTTCACTGCGACAACGGTGGAGGCGGTAACTCACCAAGGCCAGGATTCGGATTTTTTCCCGCATTATCTCGGGGATGATCCGTTGCCATTCTTTCTTGTACAGTGTCCTGGGTGCCAGTACTGTGCCTATCCTGATGATTTTGCGGTCGGGGAATTCCAGAAGCACCCGGTGAAGTTTGAACTGATAAAAACCGTTCTTACCCAGCCGATTTCAAGGAAGCTTCCCCCGGATGCCGTCAGATATTATCTTGCGGGCAAAATATATGAAGCCCAACAGCGCAATCCGTACTTCATAGGGAATCTCTACCTTCGCGGTTCCTGGTGCTGTCGCCGCGGGGACAACCGCAAGGCCGAGATAGAGCTTCAGCAGCTTGCGGTGAAATTCCTCCGCGAATCCGTCGAGCGTTCGACCGTCGGAAATCCGGACAACCTGCCCGCAGTTACATACCTGGTCGGAGAGCTTTATCGAAGGCTTGAGGACAAGGCCCTTGCCCGGGAATGGTTCGGTACGGTCGAAGAAGTGGTTTCCGATGCAGAGCAGCAATGGATTCTCGATCTCGCCAAAAAGCAGGCCGAGCTGAACGAGCATTTCCTTAACTGAACCTGCCCGTTTTTACCTTGGGATCTTCGTTCCTTCTTCGGGGTTTGCCTTCTGCTTCTCTGTTGCATCTTGTTCCAATCCCATTTGGTTAGTGCGTATCAAACATCGTAGCTGAGATCTTTAGCCCGCGCAGGCTGAAGTCTGCGACTGCGAATGAATTAGCTGAGAAAATCCATTCGTATACCGCGCTTCGTTTGGGCGGCTTTGAAACCCGCAGATACCTGAATATTACACATTTCCGGAAAATTTTCCTCAACTGTTTCCTGGTTTCTCCCGATGGAGAGGTGGACTACTTACAAGGGAAGCAGCGGTGAAAGTCCTCCTGATATCTGATATCCATTCGAATTGGGAAGCCTGGCAAGCGGTTCAGGCGGCCACGGCGGCCGAGTCTCCCGATGAAGTCTGGAATTCAGGCGATTTAACGGGCTATGGGCCCGACCCCGCCTTGTGCGTGGATGTGTTCCGTTCGATGGCCAATGCCAGGCTGGTTCTTGGAAACCACGATCGGGTCGTTTCCAAGCTGGAAAGCCCCATCGGCTTCAATCCCCATGCGATTGTCGCGGCGTTCAAGAATCTGGCAAAGCTCAACCAGGAGCAGTGTTCCTGGTTGGCGGGTCTCCCCCGACAACTTGTGGTGAAAGAGGGAATTCTGATTTGCCACGGCAGTCCGGTTGATGCCGATGAATACTTGCTCACCGCACAGGTGACGCTTCCTTCTTTTGCTTTTATGAAAGAGTGGGGGATCAGGCTTGCCTTTTTCGGCCACACGCACGTTCCCAGCTTTTTCGTGTATGGTGACGACGGGGATCTTGTCGCCGACCAGGATCCGTTGACCAATCAATGGTTCAACCTTGACCTGAGCGGTGGGAAGAGCTACCTCATCAACCCCGGTTCGGTCGGTCAGCCGAGAGACGGAGATTCGCGTTCAGCCTACGCGATCCTGGAACTCAAGGGGGAAAAGGGGCGTTTCTGTTTCCATCGCGTACCATATCAGATTCAAGTGTGCCAGGAAAAAATGCGCCGGGAAAAATTCCCGGATATCCTTGTAAACCGTTTGTCCATAGGGTATTGAGCTATGGAGAAAGTCCTCGTAAAATTTGCCGATGGTCGCGGGCGCATGAGGGAAACCGTATTCGAGACCCCTTCGATTATCCAGACCCGGAAAGCCTTGCTCGATCGCGGATATTTCATCATTTCCGAACAGGTGCTCCGCCTCGGGCTCTGGGAGCGGCTTTCCCGTTTGTTCCCGTTTTTGGGCGGGGTTTCCCCCGGCGAACTGACGGAGTTCACCAAGCTTCTTCGAACCCTCCTCAAGGCTGGGCTTCCGCTGCATGACGCGCTTGATGTGTTCCTTGAAGACGCTTCCACTGGCCCTCTAAACCGGGCAATCGGCCAGGTTAAAGATGACATCGACGAGGGGATTTCCTTCAGCAAGGCGCTGGGAAGACATCCGATGATTTTTCCCGAAATCTACGTGCGAACGGTCATTGCCGGTGAGAAAGCGGGCGCCCTCGAAAGCATCCTCGAACGTCTGGTGATGCATTTCTCCGGCATGATCGCGATCCGACGAAAGCTCGTCAGTGCGCTCATCTACCCGAGTATTCTCCTCTTGGTTGCGATGGGCGCCATCACTTACCTGGTGGTGAACGTGGTTCCCGAGTTCGCCGACCTTTTCAAAAGTCTTGATGTGCCCCTTCCGGCTTTCACGCAGGCAGTTCTTGGGCTGTCGACCATAATTGGTTCATGGTTTTGGTCGATTGCCGGATTCCTCGCGATCGCCATCTACGGATTCATCAACTTTTCAAAAACTTCTGCCGGCCGGCTTGCGATCGATGGGATTAAGCTCCGCGCCCCGGTCTTCGGAGCGTTGGAAGAAAAGTTCGCCCTGAGCCAGTTTTCCCGAACGCTTTCCACGATGCTCAAAGGCGGTCTTCCGCTGGTTGAAAGCCTTGACGTGGTTCTCGACAGCATGCAAAACAAAGCTGTGGCCAAGCGCCTTGCAGACCTTCCGTTGATGTTGGGGAGAGGCGAAAGTTTCGCCAAATCGTTGAAACTGCTCAAAGGCATGCCCACGGTCATGATACGGATCGTCCATGTGGGAGAGGAGTCAGGGAACCTGGGTGAGATGCTCCAGAACCTGGCGGATCATTACGACGAGGAGATCTCCAACCTGACGGGAATCCTGACCTCATTGGTCGAACCGGTTCTTTTCCTTGGAATGGCCTTCGTCGTCGGTTCATTCATAGTGGCGCTGCTGCTTCCGATACTTAGCGCCGCGTCGAACATACACTGAAACAGTCAGTCTCACGAAGAAAGACATGGGGGAACACATGGAATCAATCCGACAGTTCCTGATAGAGCAGAAGCTCCTCGATGAGGCTGCTGTGGATAATCTTGCACACCAAGCGAAAAACAGCCAGGTCGATTTTGTCTCCCTCGTCGCTCAGGAAGCTAATCTCGACCCGGTCAAACTCCGCCATGCATTCGTTGGCTTATTCAAAAAGAAAGTATTCTACGAGATTCTGGTCGAGGAAAAGCTGATAAACATCGAGATCGTTCAGTCGGTCGTCGAAGAGTTCGGGGGAATTCCCCCGAATCTTGCACAGATTCTTATCGAACGTAAGCTCGTTAGCGAGGAACCAGCGACAATGGCTTTGGCGCAAGAACTTGGCCTCGATTATGTGGATCTTTCAACCTACCAGGTGAATGACCAATTGTTCAACTCCGTAGATGTGGCGCTCATGCGTGCCTTTTCCTTCATCCCCGACAAACGTGGCGAAAAAGAGATTACCCTAATCATGGCAAATCCGGGAAACGTAGATCAGATTGAGGAACTCGAGGTCGAACTTGGTCTGCCGATAATTCCCAAAGTTGCTTCGCACCGGGCGATTCAAAAGCTTCTGGCGCTGATGGTCGAAACCAGCCTGGACTCTAAAATGGTTTTCGCCGATCTGGAAAACCTTCCCCCACTCGAGGTGGTGGCCGAGGAGGAGGCTGAGGAAGTCCCTCCATCAACCGGAGTCGCGATTCACCAGGAATTGAAGGAAGAAGCCCCAGTCGTCAGGCTGGTCGATTCGGTAATTCTCAAGGCGGTACGGAAAAGGGCAAGTGACATTCATTTCGAGGTTTATGAAGCCCAGTTGAAGGTGAAATACCGCATTGATGGCGTTCTCTTCGAAGTTCTGACCGATGTCGAGCCTCAAATGCGCGTGCCGATCATTTCGCGACTCAAGGTCATGGCTCAACTTGACATCGCGGAAAAGCGCGTTCCCCAAGACGGCCGGTTCAAACTGAAAATCGACGATCGCTTCGTTGATTTCCGCGTCTCCGTGCTTCCTTCGATCTTCGGAGAAACCGTGGTGCTGCGCATCCTGGACAAATCAGCATTCGGCCTTGATATCCGAAAGGTCGGCCTTTGCGGAAACGATCTTCTGGTTTTCCAGCGAAACGCGAGAAAACCCTACGGAATGGTTCTGGTGGCCGGCCCCACAGGTTCCGGAAAAACAACGACCTTGTACTCCGCGATAAATTTCGTTCATTCATCCGCCGACAAGTTCATCACGATAGAGGACCCGGTGGAATACCAATTTCCCGATATCGTCCAGATTGCCGTTAACGAGAAAAAAGGCCTGACCTTCAGTTCTGGGCTTCGATCGATCGTCCGGCAGGATCCCGATAAGATTATGGTCGGTGAAATCCGCGACCCTGAAACCGCTAATATCGCCGTAAACGCCGCTCTTACCGGCCATTTGGTGTTCAGCTCAATCCACGCCAATAACGTAACCGATGCGATCTCACGGCTGATTAACATGAAAATCGATCCGTACGAGTTCGTAAGTTCATTCAATCTCATCATGTCGCAGAGGCTGATTCGAAACATCTGTCCAAACTGTAAAACCGATGACACAACCATCTCCGAGGAAGCAAAACGACTGACCGCTGATTTTTCGGCTCATGCAAACCTTCACTTCATGCGCGGATCGGGGTGCAGATACTGCCACCAAACTGGCTACCAGGGCCGATCGGGGATCTTCGAAGTGCTCGAAATGGTTCCCAAAATCAAGCAGATGATACTCACGCACGAGTCTCCTCTGCTCATCAGAAAAACGGCGATGGCACTCGGAATGGTCCCGCTCAGAAAGGCCGGATGGATAAAAATCGAAAATGGGGAAACCACCTTCGAGGAAATGAACCGTGTCACATTCGAGGAAGGGGGGCTTGAATGAACCTTTTTACCGAGTATTTCGCCCTCGATATTGGAACCCACGCCCTCAAGATTTTCTCTGTTGTTCCCGGAGAATCGGGTGAAGGCTTCAGTGTCAGCGACTGCCTTTGCGAGCCGTTGCCTTCCGGTCTCGTCTCCGGAGGTTTTACCAACCCACAGATTCGCTCTCTGCCGGAGTTTTCATCGATTGTCAAACGGACGATCGCCAAACTTGGATCGACCAAACAAGGATGCATTCTCGGTCTTCCGGACAGATGGGTGAAGCTTCACCTGGTAGAGCTTTCGCTAAAATCGCACGAACTCGACGCGCCCGATTTCCTGAGCTGGCGTTTGCGAAAGACACTCGCCATCCCCGAAGGACTGGATGTCGCGGTCGATCAGCAGATCCTTTCGGTCAGGGAAACCGAAGAGGGATCGGCATGTCAAATCATGGCGGGGGCTGTTCGGAGCGATCTGTTGACAATCATTTCAACGGTGCTGGCCGACCTGAATGTCGAGTTGATGGCGATTGACACATCCACTCTCGGAGTTTACAACCTGCTTGAGGATCTTCACCCTGAAAACACCCTGGACCGGCATCTGGTACTATGCCATATCGGGCACGAGACCACGGTGGTGAAATTCTTTCAGAACGGCCGGATCAGTTACGAGCGAGTGATCGAGGTCGCGGGCGAAGAGTTCACGAAGCTTTTCGCGGCAAGCGAGAGCATCGATTTCGAGAGTGCCCAGGCGGCAAAGGAAAAGAAGAAGTTTTTTCCCCAAGGGAAAAGCGAGATTCTGGCTCAGGTTCCCAACCACCAAATGATCGCACGCATTTTCGGAAACTGGCTTAGGGAGCTGAACGTGACATTCAGGTTCTATCAGGACAAGTTCAAGGTCATGCGGTTGCCGCGGATTTATCTGACCGGAGGTTCCTGTCTTTTCCAAGGTTTGCCTGAGTTTCTGGCGGATTATTTTGAGACCGTTTGCGAGAGGTTCAACCCCGTGGCTGAAATTCCCAGTCATGGTCCGATAGATGAAAAGCTTTTGGCGCAAGGGCCGGTTTTCGCTCCCAGTCTTGGCCTGCTGGCAAGATAGGAGGCACTGAAACAAAATGAAACACCTTTTGAATTTTTCCCCGCCAGTAAAATTTCGCAAGGGAAGCAGCTTCATGTTTCAAATAGTGATTTGCCTCCTGTACGCATTGCCCATTTTCATGGGTTTTGCGTTGTTGGACGAATTCATTGAATTGGAAGGCCTGATCGGGTATCTGGGCACTGCCTCGGAGGCGGTTGAAAAACGGCATGTCGAGTTCGCCAAGGCGCAATCCGGTGCCAGAGGGGATGTTGAAGACCGCGCGGCCATGGAGGGCCGCATGGTTGGTTATTTTAGGTCGCTCAGCGGCGCATCATTTTCCTGGACTACGTTGTTCGAGGCTCTCGAACGCACGGTTCCGGATGGTGTCCGATTGATCCGGATCAAGATCAAGCCCGAGTCCGTCGTCCAGATCTTCCTCGAGGGGGAAGCTTCCTCCCTGGATGAGGTGACGGACCTTCTTAGAAGGCTATATTCGCTTGAAAGGTTTTCCAATCCGCACCTCAGCCGTCATTCGCGGGAGGAAACGTCCGCGGGGCCGATTATCAGATTCACTCTGGATGTCCAGTATCTTCCTGTTTGGGAGGCGCGGCCATGATGAGCCCTAAAGAGATCCAGAAACTTCGGGAATGGGCGCCTTTTCCGATTGTTGTGACATTGATCCTTTATTTCGCCCCGAGTTTTCTCATTGCTCCGCAGGTTGAGAACCTTGAAACAACCGGAAAATCGTTCGGCTCCCTTTTAAAGACTGTTAATGAGACGCTTGGTCAACGCGGCAAGGACAGACTTTACCGCGCCAGATTCGCGCGGATGACGCAAGAAATGGAGCGGCTTTCGAAGTGGCTTCCGCCGGAGAGCTATTTGCCCACCCTGATCGACCAGTTCAACTCCTTGGCGGAAATCCTCAAGGTCAAAATTAAAACGGTCGTTTATGGTTTCCCTTTAGCGGTTCCTGGGGGGCAGCCTCCCCGGATCGACATCCGTCTCAATCTTGAAGCGACTTATGAAAGTATGAGATCGTTCATCCAATCGGTCGAAAGTCTTCCTTCTCCGCTTGTGTTGACCGAGGTGGTGGCGAACAAAGATCGGACTTTTTCGCTGTCGGTTCAGCACCTGGTGAAACCATGAACGAACCAACCGTTCCAATTCCCGAAAAGCGTCGTCTTGATATCATCGATACTGCTCTCCTCCGTCAAAGGGAGAAGCAAGCGCTGAAATGGCTGGTAATACTTTTTACTTTTTCGATTTTCTATGAGTTCCGTGATTTCTTTCAATCACCATTGTTAAAGCCGAATTTCCCTGTTGCCGAGTTGAATTTGGCCAAGCGCCGGCCTTTCCCGGAAAAACGGATCCATCGGCTTTCTCAGGCATTGAGAGATCTTCAGCAGGCATTTCCGTTGATTCGCGATGCATTGAAACCTCAAATTGAAATTCTCGAATGGTTGAAGAAACGTGATCCAAAAATGGCTGGAAAGGAACAGCTTAACTCGCGATTGGAGAATGTTCTGAATTCAATCTGGAGACTTTCACACTCTCAATTATGGGAAGACCGAAAGCCATTCATGACGGTTGACGCCGAAATGCTAACCCTTTTTACGCTTCTGCGGAAGTCGCCTCCTGATGAGCAGGAGTTGCCGATTCTCACGATTGGACCCAGACCTATTGGCGATCGCGAGCCGGCCGGCCGGGATCTTTTTCAATTCCACGAGGCCGAAAAGCCGTCGAAACCCCTCTCAGGAGGCGATGAAAAATGACGGGCGGAGGCTTTGTTCCTGACGCTACAAATGGGCAGACTTCAAATTGCCCCTGTCGGAAAGCGAGGAATCGGAGAGCCGGTTTCACTCTGATTGAGATGTTGGTCGTTCTTTCAATCATTGGAATAATCATTTCCTTCACTGGGCATCGGAATACGATGGTCGTTGAAAGATCGCGCGATGCCGCTCTGATGATAGATATTAGCCATCTAAGAACGGCGATTCACCAGTTTGCCCTCGAATCCGGAGGCCGTTTTCCGGCCGCATTGGACGAGCTTTCTCCCAGGTTCATAACCCGGAAACCTGCGGAATGGAAGGGTTCCCGGGATGATGGGGTATATGGGTATGACTCCGAGTCAGG